>NZ_JBLYQK010000016.1:0-70927 GCF_048799765.1 Brevundimonas sediminis | reverse complement strand
GCCGCACCGTCGGCGCCGGCGTCGTCGCCAAGATCGTCGAGTAATCGACGGTCTCGACGGACTGAAATGAGAAGCCCCCGCCGGAGCGATCCGGCGGGGGTTTTTCTTTGTCGCTTCTCAAACCGCCCCGCCTTCGCCTATCGTGGTTGCGGGGGAGTTTTCATGAGTTACGACAGTCCTGTATCGCCCCGGTCGCGGCTTGAGTTCACGCCCGTACCGGCCGGCTTCGACCTGCCGCCGGCGCGGACGGAAGGGCGGGACCCGCGCGACCTGACGGCCGGCGGCCTGTGCCACTGGCTGTCGCAGACCCAGGCGGACCTGACCGGGCCGGAGCCGGTCCACACCAGCCGCAACATCGTTCAGGTCACCGGGAGCGAAGGTCTTCAGCCGGCGGCGTCCGTCAGCGTCCACTTCAATCCCGAATACGAGCGGGTGGCGATCCATGCCGTGCGGGTGCACCGCGACGGCGCGATCCGTGAGGCGGGGCGGCCCGAGGCCTTCGAGGTCATCCAGCGCGAACTGAACATGGAGCGGGCGGTCTATGACGGCCGCATGACCGCCCACATGGTCATCCCCGATGTGCGGGAAGGGGATGTGGTCGAGACCATCCTGTCGGTGATCGGGGCGCCTCCGGCCCTGGCCGGTCTGTTCAGCTGGTCCTTCATCCTGCAATGGAACATCCCGGTCGTGGAGACCCGATGCACGGTGCGCGCCGCGCCGGAGCGGGCGCTCGCGGTCCGGTCGGCCGGCCCCGCGGTGACCACCCGGGACGTGGTGATCGACGGCGTCCGGGTGCTGGAGTGGACAGCGGTGGATGCGCCGCCGGTCAACATCCCTCCGGGAACGCCCCCGACCTGGGAGGGATTCTCGACCGGCCACGTCGCCGACGACGTCAGCTGGTCGGCCATCGCCGACGTTTTCCGGCCCTTCTACGACGCCCGTTCGATCCTGCCTGAAGGACTGACGGCGGAGGTCCGCGCGCTGGAAGAGGCCCACCCCCGGCCCGCCGCCCGCGTGACGGCCGGCCTCAGGATGGTCCAGTCCCTGCTTCGCTACCATTCGGTCAGCATCGGGGAAGGGGGGTATCGCCCCCGTCCGCTGGAGACGATCTGGGAGACGCGTTACGGCGACTGCAAGGACGCGTCCCTGCTGCTGACGGCCGTTCTGCGGGCGATGGACATCGACGCGGTCTGCGCCCTCGTGAATACCGGCCGGGGCGAGGCCCTGCCGCAGGGACTGCCGCATGTCCTCGCCTTCAACCACTGTATTGTGCGGGTGAGGCTGAACGGCGGCGTGGTCTGGCTGGATCCGACCATGTCGGCCCAGGCCGGAGATCTGGAGCACCTGACCCGCGCGATGTTCGGCTGGGCCCTGCCGCTGGAGGCCGACGCCGGGCTGGAGGTGATGCCGCGACCGCGTCTGCGCACGACCAACAGCTTCGAGGAAGTCTGGGACATCCCCCACAGCGCCGCTGATCCGGCCGAACTGACCCTGACGACGGTCTATCGCAGCTGGCGCGCGGACGGCATCCGACATTGGCTGAACAACCAGAGCCGCGACGGCGCCGGCCGCCAGTTGCGCGAAAGTCTGGAGCGGGAGCTGAATTCGTCCGTGGTCGCCCTTGCGGACCACGAGGTGAGCGACGACCCCGTGGAGAATGTCCTCACCCTGGTCGAGCGTTACCGGGTGACCGAGCCTTATGCGGCCCGGGACAACGGCGCCCGTGTCTTCATCTCGCGCGACGAGGTGGTGGGGCCGCATCTGATGGATGTGGCGAGCCATCGCTCGACCCCGCTGGAGATGGGGCTGCCCCGACGCATCGAGACCCGGCGCGTGTTCCGTTTCGCCCGGCCGGTCGATGTCACGCCCTGGCGGCTGTCGGCGGACGGTCCGACGGGGCTGCATCTGGAAAGCAGCTTTGAATGGACGAGCCCGCGCGAGGGCCTGCACCAGCTGATGCTGGTGGTTCCCGGGGACACGGTGCCGGTCGAGGCGATGGACGCCTACAAGGCCTTCGTCGAGAAGGCGCGGGGGATGAACGGCATCAGCTTCCCGGTGCTGGGCCCGGAAGCGCCGGCATCCGGCGGTCGGCGTGGAGGCGGCGGCGGCGACGTCAATTGGGTCTGGGTGGCCGTGATCGCCTTCTTCCTGATCAGCGGCCTTATCCGTTTGCTGGCCGCCGCGGGCTGACGCGGCCTATCCCATCAGATAGCGCGCGTAGCCCGGGACCTCGCGGGCGATGGCGTAGAGGTCGCGCAGTTCGAAATAGGCCGGATGGGCCGAACCGACACCCCGCAGGCCTTCCTGTGCGAAGGCCAGCCGTGTGCGCGGGATGTGGAAATACTGGCTGACGACAATGGCGCTGTGCAGGTCGCGGGCCTGCATCAGGGCGACGGCGTTGCGGGCGGTGGCGCGCGTGTCGACGCCCTGGTCATCGACGATGATCGCGGCGTCCGGCACACCCTGCGAGACCAGCCAGCGTTTCATCGCCGTGCCTTCCGGCACGCCCTCGATCCCTGTGCCGCCGCTGACCAGAATACGGGGCGTGACGCCCGTCCGATAGAGCTCCAGCGCCCGGCCCAGGCGCGCTGCGAGGCGAGGCGAGGGGGTTCCGTCCGGATGGACCTTCGAGCCGAGAACCACGGCGACGTCACTGGGGGCGACCTCGTCGGTCAGCCCGTCCACGACGATCAGGCCCGCACAGAGGGTCAGGGCGCCCACGCCCGCCGCGGCTGTTCCGATGATCCGGCGCAACAGACGTCGCATGACTTTCTCCTCCGGCCCGGCCGCCGGTTCGCCTGTGAGGGGATGCGGCGCGGTTAACGTCGCAACCGTCGGGAGGCACGGCCTTGCCGGAACCCGATTCTGCGGTCCTTGTACGCGCAGGATCGTTAAGGTTTCGGTAACCCTCATGCGTCGCGCCCTGCACATCGGCCTGTTCATCGGCATCCTGATCGGGATGACCGCCTGTGCGGCCGCCGGGGCGGATGCGGGCGTCCCGGCCGGCGTCGCAAGCGCGCAGTCGGCGTGATTTTGCGCAAAATCGTGGCGGTTTGAGCAAAACGCCCCTATCATCCCAAGTGCGGACGCCGTCTGTCGCGCCGCGCTGGTCCTCCCCACCTAGATGTTAGCCATCGCCATCGCCGTCGTTCTGCTCCTCGTGGTGCTCAACGGCGTCTTCGCCATGACCGAGCTTGCGGTCGTCTCGTCCCGGAAGTCGAAACTCCAGAGCCGGGCGGAGCGGGGAGACCGGGGCGCGCGCGCCGCGCTGAAACTGGCGGAGAACCCGACCCACTTCCTGTCCGCGGTCCAGGTGGGAATCACCGCCATCGGCATTCTGGCGGGCGCCTACGGCCAGGCCACCATCGCCGGCGAGCTGAACACCATTTTCGAGGCGACCTTCCCGGCGCTGACCGCCTGGTCCGAAGCGATCGCCACCGGCATCGTGGTCATCCTGATCACTTATGTGTCGCTGATCGTGGGCGAGCTGGTGCCCAAGCGGATCGCATTGATCTTCCCGGAGGCGGTGGCCTCGAAGATGGCCGGACCGATCTCGACCCTGGCGCTTGTGCTGAAGCCGTTCGTGCTGCTGCTGACGGCCTCGACCTCGGGCATCCTGAAGGTGCTGGGCGTCAAGGATCGCGACGGCTCGGACGTCACCCAGGAAGAGGTGGAGACCATGATCGCCGAGGGCACCTCGGCCGGTCTGATCGAACCTGAAGAGCAGGAGATGATCGAGGAAATCCTGACGCTCGGCGACCGCCCGATCCGGGTGGCGATGACGCCGCGTCACGAGGTGTTCTGGATCGCCCTGGACGACACTGAAAAGCAGCTGCGCGAGGAAATCCGCACCTGCCCCTATTCGCGGATCGTGGTCGCGCGCGAGAACGACGTCGATAATCCGATCGGCGTGGTTCACAAGAAGGACCTTCTGGACAGCCTGCTGACCAACGGCAAGTTCGACATCGAATCGCTCGTGCAGACCCCGGCCTTCATTCCGCAGTCGACCTCGGTCCTGAAGGCGCTGGAGATCCTGAAGGCGTCCAAGGTCCACATGGCCTTCCTGGTCGACGAGTTCGGGGCCTTCGAGGGCGTGGTGACCGCCACCGACCTTCTGGAGATGATCGCCGGCGACTTCGACGAGGGCCACGATGAGGCCGAGGCCTGGATCCGTCAGCGTGAGGACGGCACCTGGCTGGTCGACGGCCAGACCGATCTGGACGAACTGTCGGACGAACTGGGCGAGGATTTCGGCGAGACCGAGGGCTTCCACACCGTCGCCGGCCTGGTCCTGCACCAGCTGTCGCGCGTGCCCGACGAGGGCGAGGTGCTGCAACTGGGCCGCTTCGAGGTCGAGGTCATCGACATGGACGATCGCCGGATCGACAAGCTGTTGTTCCGTCAGCTGGTGGGCAAGGACGACGAGGCCCTCGCGGTCGCGGCCCATCTGGAGGACTGATCCGGCGCTTCTTGCGTGTTTCAACGGTCACGGCGCTTGAAAACGCCGTCCGGGTGGGGCATAGCCCCGCCTCTGGCGAAAGTGAACGCGGTCGGGACGCCCCGACGCCTTTGACTTTCTGCTCCAGGAGTTTAGCTCAGCTGGTAGAGCACCGGTCTCCAAAACCGGGGGTCGTGGGTTCGAGTCCCCCAACTCCTGCCATTTTCCCCCTGTTGCAACCGGATGGGGCTTCCCATCTGGTTGCAACAGGTTTGACTGTTTGAAGAGACGCCGCATGGCCAAGGCCAAGACTCCTTCGGGACGCCGCCCCCAGACCGCCCAACCGGCCATCGCCGGCAGCGCCGTCGCGGCTGACGCCCCGGCCCCGAAGAAGCGCACGTCCATCCCGCAGTTCGCCAGCCAGGTCCGCGCCGAAGGCCGCAAGATCGTCTGGCCGAGCCGCAAGGAGACCTGGATCACCTCGGTGATGGTCTTCATCATGGTCGCCATCGCGACCGTCTTCTTCGCCATCGTGGACTTCGGCCTGACGCGTCTGTCGCAGGTCGTCCTGTCGATCGGCCAGTAAGAGAGACCGACTTTCCATGACCGACGTCGCCAAGCCCGCCAACCCGCGCCACAAGTGGTACATCGTCAACGCCTACTCGAACTTCGAGAAGAAGGTGGCCGAGCAACTGCGCGAGCAGGCCAAGCAGCAGGGCCTCGAGGACTTCTTCTCGGAAATCCTGGTCCCGACCGAAGAGGTCGTGGAGGTGCGTCGCGGCCGCAAGGTGAACTCGGAACGCAAATTCTTCCCGGGCTATGTCCTGGTGAAGATGGAGATGACCGATCAGGCCTACCACCTGGTCAAGAACACCCCGAAGGTCACCGGCTTCCTGGGCGCCGCGGGCGGCACCAAGCCGCTGCCGGTCTCGGAGCGTGAGGTCCAGCAGATCGTCGGCGCCGTGGAAGAGGGCGTCGAGCGTCCGAAGCCCACCATCCGCTTCGACATCGGCGAGACCGTCAAGGTCATCGACGGCCCGTTCGCCAGCTTCGACGGCCAGGTCGAGAGCGTCGACGAGGACAACGCCCGCCTGCGCGTGGCCGTGTCGATCTTCGGCCGTCCGACCCCGGTGGATCTGGAGTACAATCAGGTGGAGAAGGTCGCGGCCTAAGCCTCGATCCCATCAAGGGTTTTGCAGCGGCGGTCCTCCCGGGCCGCCGTTTGCTTTTCGAGCGCCCTTCAGCTATACGCGCGCCTCGCCCGGAAAGGGCGGCGCGAGCGATCGCGTAAATCCGTGGGAGGCAGCCATGCCCGACCACGGCTCACCGGTCCCGATTAGCTTCGGGATCACCGTTTAGGAGAGACCAATGGCCAAGAAGATTCTCGGCTATATCAAGCTGCAAGTGCCGGCCGGTTCGGCCACGCCTTCGCCCCCGATCGGCCCGGCTCTGGGTCAACGCGGCGTGAACATCATGGGCTTCTGCAAGGAGTTCAACGCGCGGACCGAGAAGGAAGCCAAGGGCACCCCGCTTCCGACCGTCATCACCGTCTACCAGGACAAGTCGTTCACCTTCATCACCAAGACGCCGCCGGCGACCTGGTACCTGAAGCAGGCCACCGGCCTGAAGTCGGGCGCCAAGCTGACGGGCCGTGAAACGGCCGGCAAGATCAAGCAGTCGCAACTGCGCGAGATCGCCGAGAAGAAGATGAAGGATCTGAACGCCAACGATCTCGACGCCGCGGCGAAGATCATCGAAGGCTCGGCCCGCGCGATGGGCCTGCAAGTGGTGGAGGGCTAACCCATGGCCAAGCTGACCAAGGCCCAGAAGGCCCGCACCGGCGACCGCGACGCCCTGCTGTCGTTCGAAGACGCCATCAAGCTCGTCAAGGACAACGCCAAGGCCAAGTTCGACGAGTCGATCGAGATCGCCGTCAACCTGGGCGTCGACCCGCGTCACGCCGACCAGCAGGTCCGTGGCGTCGTCAACCTGCCGTCGGGCACCGGCCGTGACGTCCGCGTCGCCGTCTTCGCCAAGGACGCCAAGGCTGATGAAGCCCGCGCCGCCGGCGCTGAATACGTCGGCGCCGAGGATCTGTACGAGCAGATCAACGGCGGCCTGATGGACTTCGACCGCGTCATCGCCTCGCCGGACATGATGGCCCTCGTCGGCCGTCTGGGTAAGGTGCTGGGCCCGCGCGGCCTGATGCCGAACCCGAAGGTCGGCACCGTGACCCCGAACGTCGCCCAGGCCGTCAAGGACGCCAAGGGCGGCGCGGTCGAGTTCCGCGTCGAGAAGGCCGGTATCGCCCACGGCGGCATCGGCAAGGCCTCGTTCACCCAGGACGCCCTGGAAGCCAACGTGAAGGCTTTCGTGGACGCTCTGGTCCGTTCGAAGCCGTCGGGCGCCAAGGGCACCTATGTGAAGCGCATCAGCCTGTCGTCGACGATGGGCCCGGGCTTCAAGATCGACCCGGCCTCGCTGGGCGCCTGATAGGCCCCCTGCATCGCGGCAAGACACAGGAACGGCGGGGAGCGATCCCCGCCGTTTTTGCTTGTCCGGAGCCGCCCTCCGCGGGCAGGGTCGCGCCTGACACCGGGGGAATCGCAATGATGAAATTGCTGCGCGGCCTGCTTCTGGCCCTGACGCTCCTGGCCGCGCCCGTCGCGGCTCACGCCCAGACCGCTGCGCAGGATGAGGCGGCCGAGCGCCTCGCCCTGGCCAACAAGTTCATCGTCCTGCTGCAGGGCGACCAGATGGCGGCCTCCATGCGTCAGATGATGACGATGATGGCCCCCAACAACCCGGGCGTTCCGGCCGAACAGCAGGCCATCATCACCGAGGTGACCGGCGAGATGGTCGAGATCATGCTGCCGCGCCTGTTCGAGGCCATGGCCCCTGTCTATGCCGACATATTCACCCTGGAGGAGCTGCGCGGCCTTGTGGACTTCTACCAGAGCGACATCGGCCGCTCGCTGGTGCGGAAGAGCTTCGAGGCGACGCCGCGCATCACGGAAGTGGTCATGGGCGTCATGCCCGGGATCATGAGTGAGATGGGGGACCGTCTCTGCGACCGCATGGGCTGCAGCGCGGACGAGCGCCGTGCGGTCAAGTCGGCGATGGCGCGGACCTATCCGAACGCCGGCTGAGGGATCAACGGACACCAGAAGGCCCCAGAAGAGCGCTCTTCCGGGGCCTTTTTGTTTCAGTACGCCGCGGTGAAGCGGGCGCGGCTGTGCTTCGGCTGCTCGAGCTCGTCGATCATGGCGATGGCGTAGTCGGCGAAGCTGATGCGGCTTTCGCCCCTGTCGTCCACCACGAGGGTGTCCGTGCCGGTCCGGTAGCGGCCCAGCCGCGGGGTTTCCTCAATGAAGGCGGCCGGGGAGAAGAAGGTCCAGTCGACGTCGCTGACGCCGCGCAGATGGTCCAGGAAGGTGATCCCGCCCTGGGCGAAGACCTTCCATTCCTCGGGGAACTCCGGCGTGTCGATGACGCGAACGCCGGGAGCGACCTCGAGGCTGGCGGCGCCGCCTGTGACCAGCAGGCGCGGCACGCCCGCATCACGCACGGCGGTCAGCAGGGTCTCGGCCGGAATGTCGAAATGCAGGGCGCTGATGACGGCGTCCGCGCCCTTCAGCAGGGGGGCGAGGGCGGCGGCGTCGGAGGCGTCTCCGGCCAAGGCGGTGACGCCGTCAGCGGACGGGATGGCCTCGGGCTTGCGGGCGACGGCCGTGACGGTGTGGCCGCGCGCCGCGGCTTCGCGGGTGATTTCGGAGCCGGCGCGGCCGCTGGCGCCCAGAACGACGATCTTCATGGAGGGGAGGTCCTTGGTGGTTTCCAATAGTGACCAAGTGTTCTATGGATATCATCCATGCAAGAAGGCACCGAAATCTCATCTGGTCACCCGGGGGAAACCGCCCTTCCGTTCGCGCGCGGCGACGTCTACGCGGCCGAATGCCCGACGCGGCAGCTGCTGGACCGCATCGCGGACAAGTGGACCACCCTGTTGCTGACGACGCTCGCCGGCGGGCCCATGCGGTTCAACGCCCTGAAGCGGCGGATCGGCGGGGTGTCGCAAAAGATGCTCAGCCAGACCTTGCGTCAGCTGGAGCGGGACGGGCTGGCGACGCGTCATGTCGAACCGACCGTGCCGGTGAGCGTGACCTATGAAATCACGCCGCTGGGTCGGACCCTGGTGGCGGCGCTGGGACCGATGATCGAGTGGGCCGAGACCCGCATGAGCGAGGTGGACGCCGCGCGGAAGGTCTACGACGGCCGGGCGATCTGAGCCCTGAAAGCCACGGCTCCCGGAAAGCGGGTTGTGCAGGTCGATTCCATTTGCGGTGGCCGGTCCGGGCGGCGAACATTGGTCGTCTTCAGGGGAAAGTCATGCGCGTTCTTGTTCTTGTCGCCGCCGTTTTCAGCCTCTGCGCCGGCCCGGCCCTCGCCCAGGATGCGGCCCGCGAGCGCCAGCTCGACCTCGCCGGTCGCTATCTGCAGCTGACCCAGGGAACGGACGCGACCAAGATCATGCGGGGCTATCTCGACGAGGCCTACGGTGAGATGGATCTGCCGGATGACCAGAGAACCTGGCTGGCGGACCAGTTCAGCACGATTTTCGAGGAGGCCCTGTCCATCGCGATCGGCGAGGTGCGGGCCGAGGTCGCCGACACCTTCACCGCCGCCGAGCTCGAGGCCGCCGTGGGCTTCTACGAAACCCCCATGGGGCGTTCGATCGCGCGCAAGAACCTGGAAGCGGGCATGGCGCTGCAGCAGGCGATGATGCCGTACGTCCTCGAAAGCGTGACGTCCCTGAGCGAGAAATTCTGCCTGCGCTTTGACTGCACCGAACTGGGCGAGGCGGCGGCCAAGTCGCGCCATTGACGCAAATTATCCGTATCCTGACGACTCAAGACCCGCCGACGGCGGGTGCGGGGATGGGGTGAGGTCGACCTTGGGGTGCGGGAATCGGACGGTCGACGGGACGTCGGGCTGATGGCGAGCGACGTGATCCGGACCGAGCGGGCCGAGCGGCGTCAGGTCGCGGCCCTGCCGTGGCGGCAGGGGGCGGAGGGGCTGGAGGTCCTGCTGGTCACCTCGCGCGAAACCCGCCGCTGGGTGACGCCGAAGGGCGGCCGGATGCCGGGCCTGACCGATGCCCAGGCCGCTGCCGTGGAGGCGCTTGAGGAGGCCGGGGTTGAAGGCCGGTTGTCGGACACCCCCCTGGGCACCTTCCGCTATCTGAAGGTGCTCAAGCGTCGGGCGGCGCGCTGGTGCGTCGTCTCGGTCTATGCGCTGGAGGTCACGACGGTGCACGCGACGTGGCAGGAACAGGGTCAGCGCGAGCGTGTGTGGATGTCGGCTGAGCAGGCGGCCGCCTGTGTCACCGAGGCCGATCTGGCGGCGATCATTCGCGGATTTCGCGGCTGAGCCGTCGCGCCAGGCGGTTGCGCCGGCGCGCCCGCATCCCCACAACGAAGGGCATGAACGCCCCCTTCAAGACCCCCGCCGATCCGCTGGACGCCCCACTGTGGGACCTGTCCGATCTCTACAGCTCGCGGGAGGACGCCCGCATCGAGACCGACCTGGCGCGGGCGCGGGCGCTGGTCGGCGAGCTGAATAGCCTTCAGGGCCGGCTGGCGGCGGCGCAGGGCGATGCGGCGGTGCTGGGGGAGCGGCTGGACCGGGCGATCACCCTGTACGAACAGGCGTCCGACCTGTTGGGCGGGCTGGGGGCCTATGCCTTCCTCGCCGCCTCGACGAGCCGAAACGATGCGGCCGCGCAGGGCTTCGAGGCGACCGTGCGGGAGAAGATCACCGCCATCGCCACGCCGACGGTCTGGGTCACGCTGGAGATCAACCAGCTGGAGGAGGCCGCGGTCGAGGCTGCGCTGGCCGCCCGTCCCGCCGCCGCGCGCTGGGCCCCCTGGCTGCGCCGCACGCGGGCCATGAAGCCGCACGAGCTGTCGCAGGAGCTGGAGACCTTCCTGGCCGAACGGATGCCGATCAGCGCGCAGTGGCCGCGGCTGTTCGACGAGACCCTGGCGGCCCTGAAGGTGAAGGCGGGCAGGGACGAACTGACCCTGGCCGAGGCGCTGAATCGCCTGTCCGATCCGAAGCCCGCCCGGCGCAGGTCGGCAGCCGAGGGGCTGGATGAGGCGCTGGGGGCCAAGGCCGCGACCATGGCGCTGGTGCTGAACACCGTGGCGGCCGACAAGGCGCTGGAAGACAGGTGGCGCGGCTTCAGGCGACCCGCCGACGCGCGCCACCTGTCCAATGAGGTGCACGGCGAATCCGTGGACGCCATGGCCGAGGCGGTGGCCGCCGCCTATCCGGTGCTGTCCCACCGCTACTACGCCCTGAAGGCGAAGGTGCTGGGCAAGCCGAAGCTGGATCAGTGGGACCGCAACGCCCCGCTCGCGACCACAGCCCCGCGTGGCTACGACTGGGCCGCGGGCAAGGCGCTGGTGCTGGAAAGCTTCGGTGACCTGGGCGGCGAGTTCGCCGACCGGGCGCAGGGCTTCTTCGACAAGCCGTGGATCGACGGCAAGGCGCGGCCGGGCAAGCAGTCGGGCGCCTATGCCCACCCGGTGACGTCGGATCGCCATCCCTACGTCTTCCTGAACTGGATGGGCGAGCGACGCGATGTGCTGACACTCGCGCACGAACTGGGACACGGGGTGCACCAGACGCTGGCGGCGGGGCAGGGCAGCCTGCTGGCGGATACGCCCCTGACCCTGGCCGAGACGGCCTCCATCTTCGCCGAGGGGCTGACCTTCGACCGCCTGTTGAAGACGGCGCCGGAGGCCGAGAAGCGCGGCCTGCTGGCCGGGCGGATCGAGGACGGGCTTAACACCGTCGTCCGCCAGATCGCCTTCCACCGTTTCGAGACCCGCTTCCACGATGAGCGGGCGAAGGGCGAGGTCCCGGTCGAACGGATCGGGGAGATCTGGCTGGAGGAAATGGGCGGCTCGCTGGGCCCGGCGGTGACGCTGAACCCCGGCTATGAGCACTGGTGGAGCTACGTCAGCCACTTCGTCCACTCGCCCTTCTATGTCTACGCCTACGCCTTCGGCGACCTGCTGGTGGCGGCGCTGATGGAGACGCGGGCCAAGGACCCGGCGGGCTTCACGCCCCTGTACCGCCAGTTGCTCGCGGACGGCGGATCGAAGGGCTATGTCGAAGCCTTGGCGCCGTTCGGGTTGAACCCGCGCGACCCGGCCTTCTGGACCATCGGGACCAGGCGCCTTGAGCGGCTGATCGACCAGTTCGAGGCCCTGGTCTGAGTGGGCGCGGAGCGGAGCGCCGAAATCACGCGTCCCGCTTGAGCCTGCGCGCCGCAACGCTATAAGGGCGGCGAACCCTTTCTTCCGAATCCGGACCCGACCTATGGCTGACCCTCACGCTCACGACGACTACGTTCGCGGCAGCATGGAAATCCAGGAACAGAAGTCGACCTACGACCTGTTCATGGTGCTGTCGAAATACGGCTCGCTGGCGATCGGCGCCGTTCTGCTCTTCCTGACCCTGACCTTCATGTACGGCGGCAGCTGGCTGGTCGGCGCCGGCGCGGCGATCGTGCTGCTGGTCGCGGGGATCTTCTTCCTGCGCTCGCCGAAGGCGAAGCACTGACATCTGCGTCCCCGCCCGTGCGCGGGCGTCGACGTTGACGGATCAAGGAGCCGGGCTGTTCTCGCAGCCCGGCTTTTTCGTGCGCGGTCCCGGCCCCGGATACGACAACGCCCCTGCGCCGGGGGCGGCGAGGGGCGTTGGATAGCGGCGGAAGCGACGTGGAGCGCCGGTCAGGCCCCGGCGACGGCGCGCAGGGCCGAGGCCTGCGGGGCGCTGGGGATGGTGCTGACGCTGACGCCCGCTTCGTCCGGGACGGCCAGGAAGCCGGCCTTGGCGGCGGCCTCGCCCAGGCTGCGGCGCGAGGTCAGGACGACGATCGGCGCGGACAGCAGCAGGGGCAGGACCACCGGGGCGAACCAGGTGACCAGATCCGGGCGGAAGCCCAGGCCGATGCAGAACAGCAGGCCCGTGCCCATCTGCCAGCGCATCGAACGGAAGGCGTCGGCCCAGCTGACGCCGTCGGCGTCGCGGTCCTGGGCATGCCAGCCGGCGTCGTGGCCGGCGGCGATCTGCAGGATGGCCTTGGTGTTGGCGACCATCATGATCGGGGCGATCAGGGCCGAGAGCATGATCTCGACGGCCATGCCGCGCGCGATCCGCTTGCCGCCGCCGAAGGCGCGACGTTCCCGCGGACGGCTCATGACCAGCAGGCCGCCCATGACCTTCGGACCGATCAGCAGAACGCCCGACAGCAGGGTCGCGAGCATGAAGGGCGAGAACTCCGGGTGCAGCAGATAGGCGAAGGACGACCAGTCGGTCGGATACTGCAGCTGGATGATCATGCCGGCGATCAGCGACGCCAGCCACAGCGGCGACGAGAAATAGGCCATGAAGCCCATCGCCATCTGCACGCGGTTCATGACGGTCATGCTGCGGGTCTTCAGCAGGCCCAGGTGCTGCATGTTGCCCTGGCACCAGCGGTGATCGCGGCGGATGAAGTCCAGCATGGTGGACGGGGTTTCCTCGCAGCTGCCGTCCAGGGCGGCGGTCACGTGGACGGCCCAGCCGGCGCGGCGCAGCAGGGCGGCCTCGACGGTGTCGTGGCTCAGGATGGCGCCGCCGAAGGGCTCGCGCCCCGGCAGGATCGGCAGGTGGGCCGTCGAGGCGAAGGCCTCGGTCCGCAGGATGGCGTTGTGACCCCAGTAGCTGGCCTCCGACCCGGCCCACCAGGCCAGGCCCGCGGCGGCGACGCGGCCGTACAGGCGCACGCTGAACTGCGAGATGCGCGCGAACAGGGTCTGGCCCTTGATGATGGTCGGGGTCGTCTGCAGCAGGCCGATGCCCGGGTTGCGTTCCATGGCGTCGACCATCCGCAGGATGGTTTCGCCGGCCATGGTCGAGTCGGCGTCCAGCACCAGCATGAACGGATAGGCGGCGCCGAAGCGCTGGGTCCATTCGGCCAGGTTGCCGCACTTCCGCTCGATGTTCTTTTCACGGCGACGGTAGAAGACGCGGCTGTGGGCGTGGGCGCGGAAGCCCAGATAGGCTTGACGCTCCTGATCGGCGGCCTCGGCGCGGGTCGAGTCGCTCAGCACGAAGATGTCGAAGGCGTCGGAGACGCCGAGGCGGGCCAGCGAGCTGTCGATCACCGACAGGCGCGCGAAGGCGGCGCGGGCGTCCTCGTTGTACAGCGGCATCAGCAGGGCGGTGCGCTGGCCCGGCTCCGGCGGATGGGGGGCGAAGTCCAGATCGTCCTGCTCACGGCCGGTCAGCAGCACCCAGAAGCCGATGGCGGCGCTGGAGAACCAGCAACCAATCGCGGTGATCAGCACGCCGAAGATGCACAGGGACACCACTTCCAGGGTGTCGAAACCGTTGCGCGCGAACAGCGCCATCGGCGCGATCAGCGCCAGGGCTGTAACAAAGGCGGTCAGACCGGCCAGCGCCAGACGACGCCCGGCGACGTTGACGGGCGAGGTGGCGGGGGTGGGAACCTCGGGGGTGGCGTCCCAGCTGTTCAGGGACTGACGCGGCATGGCCAGAGGGGCTTCCTCGGGCAGCCAGGTCCAGGCCGGACGCTCGTCAAGGCCACTCGGGGCGTTGGCGGCGTCGATCCGGATCGCTTGATGGGTCATGCGTCGTTCCAGGCCTTTGTTCCGACTGCCGGCGCGAGCCGGAGGGACTTGTTGCATTGCAACACGGCACACAATGTCGATCACTTCCGCGCGATTTTCAATCACGCAATGGTGAAGAGTCGAAGAAAAATGTGAGCAGGCCGATAGAGCGGGGCTTTGCGGAGCGTGGCCGTAGAGGCGGTCCTCAGGCTTCGTCGGGGTCTCCGGCGCTGTGCGCCTTCAAACGGCGGTCGAGAACCCAGGCGGCGATTCCCACCCAGCCGACGAGGATGATCGCATAGGCGCGCTCCCACCAGCCGACATTGGCGTCATTGACGGCGCCGGGCAAGACCAGGTGGCGGGTCAGGACCGTGAGCACGGCCATGGCCACGAACACCACCAGAAGGAAGATCTTCAGCCGCCGCAGGTTCATGTGCTTCCACAGCCCCCAAAGCAGCAGAAGGGGCGCCAGCTGGATGCCCAGTCCCAGGTTGATGGCCATGTGCCGGGGGTCCGGCCACGGGTAGAGGCTGGAGGCCGACAGGCCGATGCCGGCCAGGATGAAGACGCCGGCGGTCAGGGCCGCCACGACCCGACCCCCGGTCAGGGCGTGGATGGCCAGGCCGAAGCCGACGCCCGCCGCCATGCACATGCCGCCCGCCAGGAAGACGCCGCCGTTGAAGATCAGGGGCGCGGGCGCCGCGGCGCCGCCCAGTTCGCTCAGATACTGGGTCGCATGGTTGAAGCCGGGCCAGGTCGCCACCCCGATGAGGACGGCGGTCAGCGCGAGGACGGGCGCGGCCATGCCGATCCACAGGAGACGCCGACGCCGGTGGTAGCGCGCCCGCCCGGGCGGAACGGGCAAGGGCTTCAGGCCCCAGACCGGCCGGATCACCGGGATGCGGCGGACGATCTCGTAGATCAGCAGGCTGACGCCGAAGGTGATCCCGACAAGCGACAGCGCCTCGACCGGCGCCGGGAGATGGGCCGGACGGATGAACCAGACCGCCACGACCAGCACCGTCTGGTGGGCGAGATAGAGGGGGAAGGTGGCGTCCACCAGATAGGTCAGGGCCGGGCCGGAGGCCTTGCGCAGGTAGCGGCTCCCGTAGCCCAGGATGGCGGCGATCATCGCCCACTGATCGATCGCGAAGACGATGGCGCGGGGGATGCCGAACCACGTCCCCCCGCCCGGATGCCCGGCCTGCAGCATCATGATCGGCAGGGCGATCAGGGCCACGCCGGCGAACAGCCTGCGCCGCCGCTCCAGCTCGGCCCAGAACGGCTCGTGCCGGACCAGCAGGAAGCCGAACAGGAAGGCGCCCAGCGACAGGAAGTGGTTGTAGAAGTCCCAGCTCAGCTTGTTGGTGATGCCGAAGATCGGGAACAGCACGATCCGTATCACGATCAGATAGACCAGCGGCACGACCACGATGCGCCAGCCGGCCGTGCTGCGCGCCAGCCAGGCTTCGGCCCGCTCCACGAGGCCGGGGATGGTGGTCAGGCCGATGGTGATGGCGCTGTAGACCGTGATGTAGACGACGAACCACAGGTGATTGACGGGCACGCCGTTGGCGAGGCCGGACGGGCTGAATTCATGCCAGAGCCAGTCGGCGAAATTGCCGGTGAAGCCGCCCTTGTCGATCGCCTCGGTGAAGGACTGGATCGGCACCAGCACCAGGGCGCCGAAGATCAGGGGGGGCAGCAGCCGTTCGGCGCGCGCGCGCAACGTCCGGGCGGGCGACCGACGCACCGTCATGAAGCGCAGGGCGGCCCCGGAGACGAGGAACAGCAGGGTCAGCCGCCAGGGATTCGTCAGCAGCAGGGCTTCGTGCAGCCAGCCGAAGGTGTGGGCGCTGTGGACGTGCCAGTCATAGGGCGCATAGGCCAGGGCCACATGGTAGAGGATCAGCAGGCCGAAGGCGGCGACCCGGATCCAGTCCAGGTCGTTGCGGCGCGAGACGGGGGCGGAGGCGACTGACACGTCGCGTCTATGGTCGAGCGCGCGCCGCCTGTCCATGCGTCCACCTTCATGGCGCATTTTGACGGCCTGCTCCGGAACAGCCTAACGTCGCTCGCTGAGGAAACGAGGGAGGGATTCGCTTGGCCGTCGCCATCGCCGTGACCCGCGAACGCCGTGAAGGCGAGACGCGCTGCGCCGTCACTCCCGAAACCGTGAAAAAGTTGATTGCGCTGGGCGCAACCGTGACGGTCGAGGCCGGAACCGGCGCCGGCTCGTCCATTCCCGACGCCGACTATGAGGCCGCGGGCGCGACCGTGGCCAAGGACACCAAGGCGGTCCTGACCGGGGCGGACATCCTGCTGAAGGTGCGCGGCCCGACCGCGCAGGAGATCAGCGCGCTGAAGCCCGGCGCGATCGTTGCGGCCATGCTGGATGGGTATCGGGAAAAGGACACGGTGCAGGCCCTGGCCGGGGCCGGGACGACCGCCTTCGCTATGGAGTTCGTGCCCCGCATCACCCGGGCGCAGGTGATGGACGTGCTGTCCTCGCAGGCGAACCTCGCCGGCTATCGCGCGGTGATCGAGGCGGCTTTCGCCTACGGCAAGGGCTTCCCGATGATGATGACGGCGGCCGGCACGGTCGCCGCGGCCAAGGTCTTCGTCATGGGCGCGGGCGTCGCGGGGCTGCAGGCCATCGCCACGGCCCGGCGTCTGGGCGCGGTGGTCACCGCCACCGACGTGCGCCCGGCCTCGAAGGAACAGGTCGAGTCTCTCGGCGCCAAATTCGTCGCTGTCGAGGACGAGGAGTTCAGGGCCGCCGAAACCGCCGCCGGCTACGCCAAGCCGATGTCGGCCGAATACCAGGCCAAGCAGGCCGAACTGACGGCCTCGCACATCGTCAAGCAGGACGTGGTCATCACCACGGCCCTGATCCCCGGCCGTCCGGCCCCCCGTCTGGTCACGGCCGCCCACGTGGCCTCGATGAAGCCGGGCTCGGTGATCGTCGATCTGGCCATCGACAACGGCGGCAATGTTGAAGGGGCGAAGCCGGGTGAGGTCGTGACCACCCCGAACGGTGTCCGGATCGTCGGCTGGTCCAACCTGCCGGGCCGGATCGCAGCGGACGCCTCGGCCCTCTACGCCCGCAATCTGGTCGCCTTCGTCGGCCTGTTCGTGAAGGACGGCGCGCTGGCGGTCGATCTGGAGGACGAGATCCTCAAGGCCTCAGTGGTCACCAGCGGCGGGGCCGTGGTGCATGAGGGGGTGAGGGGATGAAGGCTGTTCTTGGCTATCTGCACAAGACGGTCCGGATCGCCATCGGCGCCGTGGGAGCGATTGCCTTCCTGATTGCCGGAGGGATGGGCATTGTTGTCGCCTTCGGGCAGCTGGCTTCCAAATTGTCAGGCTCTACGTTCGGTAGTGAGGCCAATGACGCTGTCGCCTATTTGCTGGTCGCCTTCTTCGGCGGGCTCGCCTACCTGCTTTCGTCGATAGATCATCGACTCGAACAGAAGCGGGAGGCGGCGGGATGATCGATACATCGACTCCCTTCCCCCTCGACGGGGGAAGGGCCGGGGATGGGGGTGCGCGCGCCGGCTTTGCGGAAGATGGACCGAAAGGCTTCGTCGACGACGCCTCCTGCGCCAATCCTTTAAACGACGGCGCGAACACCCCCACCCAACCCTCCCCCATCGAGGGGGAGGGCTATTCGCGGTTCGAGCGATCTGACGCCAAGACGGCCAGGATTGTCCGCCGGGCGCGCGTTCTGAGAGCCAAGCCGACGTGGACCGAGGCGAAGCTTTGGCAACGGCTGCGAGCCTTGCCGGTACGCTTCCGCCGTCAGGAGCCGATGGGGGCGTATGTCGTGGATTTCGCGTGCCATCGCGCAGACCTCGTGATCGAGGTGGACGGCGGCGTACATAGTCTTCCCGAAGTGGCGGTTCGTGATCTCGAACGCGACGCCTGGCTGGCGAGCCAGGGCTATAGCGTGCTTCGCTTTTCGACGCGGCAGATCGAGGATGACCTCGACGGAGTTTTCAGCGCGATCCGCGACGCCGTCTCAAACCGCCTGCGAAAGGTGATCTGAATGGAACACGTCGATCCCACCGTCTTCCGGCTGGCCATCTTCGTGCTGGCGATCTTCGTCGGCTACTACGTGGTCTGGAGCGTCACGCCGGCGTTGCACACGCCGCTGATGGCGGTCACCAACGCTATTTCCAGCGTCATCATCGTCGGCGGCCTGATCGCCGCCGCGGCGACCGCCTCAGGCGGGGACGGCTGGATCGCCAAGGGGGCCGGCGTGGCTGCTGTCACACTGGCCAGCGTCAACATCTTCGGCGGCTTCATGGTCACGCGGCGCATGCTGGCCATGTACCGCAAGAAGGAGAAGCCGAAGCCGGGAGCCGCCGTCTCGTGAACCCGGCCGCCGCCAGCATCGTCTTCTGGATTTCCATCGCCGGACTGGCCGTCGGCGTGGTGCTGTGGGCGTGGTCCTTCAACGAGAAGCACCCGATCCGTCGCCTGCGTCAGATGGATTGCGGCACGGTGCTGGTCTTCTCGTCGATCCTGCTGCGCTTTGTGGGGCAGGGAAAGCCGATGGGGGTGATCGACTGGGCGCTGGCCCTGCTGTCGCCGCTGTTCATCGCGGGGGCGCTGTGGCGGCTGTCGCGGACGGCCTGTCCGGCCCGCGGGCCGATGAAACATAACAAGGGGGGACTGGAATGAACGCATCCATCGCGGCGCTGGCCTATCTGGTCGCGGGCGTCCTGTTCATCCTCAGCTTGCGCGGACTTTCCAGTCCCGAGACCAGCCGTCGGGGCAATACCTTCGGCATGATCGGCATGGCCCTGGCTGTCGGCGTCACCGTGCTGACCCTGTGGACCTCGGGCGCGCTTGATCTGTTGACCGCAATCCTGATCGTCGGCGGCGTGGTGGTCGGCGGCGGGGCGGGGGCGTTGATCGCGGGTCGGGTGCAGATGACCCAGATGCCCCAGCTGGTCGCCGCCTTCCATTCGCTGGTCGGCATGGCCGCCTGTCTGGTCGCGGTGGGCGCGGTCTATGCGCCGGACAGCTTCGGCATCGCCACGGTGGCCAGTTCGGGGGCGGTCGGCATCAAGACCCTGTCGATCATCGAGCTGAGCCTCGGCGTCGCCATCGGCGCCATCACCTTCACCGGCTCGGTCATCGCCTTCGCCAAGCTGAACGGCAACATGAGCGGCGCGCCGATCATCCTGCCCGCCCGGCACCTGATCAACATCGCCCTGGGCCTGGCGCTGGTCCTGCTGATCGGCGTGATGATCGGCTCGGGCGGCACGGCCGTCTGGGCCTTCTGGGGCGTGTTCGTGATCGCCCTGATCCTCGGCGCGACCCTGATCATCCCCATCGGCGGCGCGGACATGCCGGTGGTCGTCTCGATGCTGAACTCCTACTCGGGGTGGGCCGCGGCGGCGCTGGGCTTCACCCTGGAGAACATCGCCCTGATCATCACCGGGGCGCTGGTTGGATCGTCGGGCGCGATCCTGAGCTACATCATGTGCAAGGGCATGAACCGCAGCTTCATCTCTGTAATCCTTGGCGGTTTTGGGGGCGGTGATGCCGCCGCAGGCGCCGGCGGCGCGGTCGAGACCCGCCCGGTCAAACAGGGCTCGGCCGAGGATGCGGCCTTCATCATGAAAAACGCCTCCAAGGTCATCATCGTCCCCGGCTACGGCATGGCGGTGGCCCAGGCCCAGCACGCCCTGCGCGAAATGGCGGACAAGCTGAAGGAGGAGGGGGTCGAGGTGAAATACGCCATCCACCCCGTCGCCGGCCGCATGCCGGGTCACATGAACGTCCTGCTGGCCGAGGCCAACGTGCCCTATGACGAGGTGTTCGAGCTGGAGGACATCAACTCCGAGTTCGGCACCTGCGACGTGGCCTTCGTGATCGGCGCCAACGACGTGACCAATCCGGCGGCCAAGACCGATCCGCAGTCGCCGATCTTCGGCATGCCGATCCTTGACGTCGAGAAGGCCGGCACCGTCCTGTTCATCAAGCGCGGCATGGCGGCGGGCTATGCGGGCGTCGAGAACGAGCTCTTCTTCCGCGACAACACCATGATGCTGTTCGCCGACGCCAAGAAGATGGTCGAGGGGATTGTGAAGGGGCTGTGAGCCTCCCGCCCAAGATCTACATCCGCTTCGTCTGCTTCCAGACCGTCGGCCGCCAGCGCACCAGGCTGGGCCTGTTCAAGGCGATCGACGAAGCGGTCGAGAGCGAGCATGCCGAAAGCTGGGCGATCGCCGAGGCGCGGCAGCAGTGCGGCTGGTTCAACGCCAATCTCGCGATCCCCAAACAGTTCTCGACCGGCGGGCACAGGGGCTTTGGTCAGCCCGGGCTGTCATGGTTCAAGCCGTCCGCGGCCGAGCACATTCAGCGTATGCATGCGCTGAAGGTGGCGCTCGAGGCCTGCGGCGTCCACGTCGAGGTGCTGACGACGCGCGACCCGGGCCTGATCGTCTGGCAGGATGAACATCAGGTGGTCGCCGAACCGCGCGGCCGGACGTTCTGATGTTGAAGTCAGGAACGATCAGTTCGCGCGATCCCGACGAACGATCAGGCTGAGCTGATGAAATGGATTCCTGCGCTCGCGACGCTTCTTCTTCTGTCCGGTTGCAGTCCGTCGCCCTTCGATCTCAAGGTGTCGGGTTCGCTTGAGCAGCCGGTGCTTGAGATGCGGCGCAATGACGGGCTGATCCGCGGCGAGGGCGTCTGTTTGCAACAGGTCCATATGGTGGCTGCGGCGCACGGGCTTTGGGCGCGGACCGTGCCGGATGAACAGGCGACCTGGCGGCTCACCAACCCTGGCGGCGGATGCACGACCCTGCGGCGTCTGACCTATGGCCAGCCGGTTCAGGGCCTTCTCACGGCGACGGCGCCCCGGCCTCTTTCCGCCGGCGTGCGCTACGAGATCTGGGGCGAGGGGGCGGGCGGTCTCCGGGCTTCGGCCGTCATCCTGTTTGAAAACGGCGCTTGGCGGCTGGTTGCGGAGCGCTAGTCTTCGCAGGAACCGAAGGCGGAAAAGGGAAAGACCATGCCCGCTGAACCCAAGACAAGGCCCACCGACGTCCCTGTCCCGGACTTTATCGCCGCCGTGGAGGACCCGCGCCGCCGGGCGGATGCGGAGGTCGTCAGCGCCCTTCTGGCCGAGGTGTCCGGCGAGCCCGCCGTCATGTGGGGGCCGTCCATCGTCGGCTACGGCAGCTATCGCGGCCCCACCGGAGACTGGCCCCTCGTCGGCTTCTCGCCGCGCAAGGCGCAGCTGGTGCTCTACATCATGCCGGGTTTCGCCGATCAGGCGGAGATGCTGTCCCGGCTGGGCAAGCATTCCATCGGCAAGTCGTGCCTCTACATCAAACGGCTGGACGATGTGGACCTGGGCGTCCTGCGGGAAATGGCCGCCCGCTCGGTGGCGTGGATGCGCGAGAAATACCCGCCTTCAGGGCTGGCGTAACAAGCCACTTTCGCGCGTTCGCGAGCGGCGCTAACACCCGTTCGTGAACACGTCCCCGCATCCCGTGAATCCCGTCCACCGACGCTTCGAGGCGCTGGATTCCCTGCGCGGGGTCTGCGCCATCCTGGTGGTCATGTTCCACATGCCGGTGGCCAGCCACTGGCGGGACTGGGGCCTGATCCAGCACAGCTACCTGTTCGTCGACTACTTCTTCGTCCTGTCCGGCTTCGTCATCGCCCATGCCTATTCGCAGCGGCTGAAGACGTCGCAGGACGCGGGGCGGTTCATGGTGCGCCGCCTGGGGCGGGTCTGGCCGCTGCACGCGACGGTGCTGGCCGCCTATATCGGTCTGGAGCTCTGTCGTCTCTGGTTCCAGATCGACAGCGCCACGCCCTTCACCCGGGACCGGTCGGTGGAGTCGATCTTCACCAACCTGTTCCTGATCCAGGCCTACAACATCCACCCGTCCCTGACCTGGAACGGGCCGTCCTGGACCCTGAGCGTCGAGGTCGGCTGCTATGTGGTCTTCGCCCTGCTGCTGCTGGCCACGCCGAAGGTCTGGCGCTGGATCGGGGCGGTGCTGGCGGTGATCGGCGCGGTGATCGTGCTGACGCAGGCGAAGCGCTACATGAACACCACCTATGACTTCGCCTTCCCGCGGGCGGTCTATGGTTTCTTCCTGGGCAGCCTGCTGCAGGGCCTCTGGACCGCGATCCCGCGTGTGAAGGGCCGGGCCGCGACAGCGCTGGAGATCGCGACGGTGATCGGGGTCTGCGTCTTCATCGGCTATGCGACCGGACCGACGACGGTGCTGGTGACCCTGCTGTTCATCGCGGCGGTCTGGGTTTTCGCGGGCGAGGACGGGGCCCTGTCGCGCCTGCTGGACACGAAGCCGCTGGTCACCCTCGGCCGGTGGTCCTTCGCCATCTACATGGTGCACATGTTCGTGCTGGTGGTGACCCTGATCATCGCCCGCAAGCTGGACTGGGTGGTCGAGCGCCGGATCGACTTCGGTTCGGTCTGGCTGAACAACCTGTTCGGTCTCGCCCTGTTCGGGCTGATCGTGCTGCTGGCCATTCTGGCCCATCGTTTCATCGAACAGCCGGCCCAGCGCCTGATCGACCGCTGGACACGGCCGAAGACGGCCCCCGGGACGGCCTAGGCCGCCATCCGGAAGTCGACCGACGGGTCGAAGGCCGGGCGGGCCTCGTCCCACAGGGCGTCCTCGTCGGCGTACCGGGCCGACTGGCGGGCGTCGATGACGTCGATCACCTGCTCTTCCAGACGATCCCAGATGACGGCCAGGCCGGCTTCGGCCTCGCAGGGGACAATCAGGTAACGGCTGGCGGCGACCTGGGCGGCGGGATCGAAGAGGCGGGCCATTCTGGAACTCCGTGGAGCGGTGTGTCTGTCGATAAGGAGAGGTCTAAAACAGCGTTGCGTCATTTTTGGACGTATGCTCTGGTCCGCCCATGAGATTTGACAAGGCGGCCCTGGTTCTCGAGCTGGCGCGGCGCATGGCCGCCAGCGCCGAAGGCGTGACCATGGAAGAGATCATGCGCGAGACGGGCACGGCCCGACGCACGGCCGAACGGCTCCGGGACGCGGTGGTCACCCTGTTCCCGCAGGCGGAGGAGGTGTCGGACCCGCCGTTCAAGCGCTGGCGCATCCGCGGCGGCCTGTCGGCTTTTGAACAGGCCCCGACGGCGGAGGAGCTGATCGAGCTGACCCGGGCGGCGCAAGGGCTGCGGGCGACCGGCGAACCGGCCCGGGCCGAGGCGCTGGAAGGCCTGGAGCGCAAGCTCAAGTCGGCGGTTCGATCCACCACCCTGAACCGTCTGGCGCCCGATCTGGAGGCGCTGGTGCGCGCTGAGACCCTGGCGGTTCAGGCCGGCCCGCGCGCGACCGCGGACGAGGTGGTGCTGGCCGAGGTGCGGCAGGCGGTGCTGGCCGGCCAGCCGCTGGGCTTCATCTACAGCCGGCCCGGCGCCGAGGCCCGCCGGCGGGTCATGACCCCCTGCGGCCTGATGTTCGGCCGCGCCAACTACCTGGTCGCCGCCGAGCGCGACACCGGCGCCATCAAGACCTTCCGTCTGGACCGGATGAGCGCGGTCAAGGCCGAGCCCGGCGTGGCGGTCCCCCCGGCGGACTTCGACCTCCAGGTCTTCGCCGGCCAGTCCTTTGGCATCTATCAGGACGCCATCGAGGACGTCGTCCTGCGCATCAGCTCCCAAGGCGCTGACGAGGCGAGGGGCTGGCGCTGGCACCCGACGCAGGCGATCGAGGACCGGCCGGACGGGAGCGTGGAGGTGCGGTTCCGCGCGTCCGGCATGCGCGAACTGGCCTGGCACCTGTTCACCTGGGGCGAGCAGGTCGAGATTGTCGCGCCGGAGCGGCTGAAGACCGTCATGGCGGAGGAGCTGGCCGCCGCCTCCCGCGCCCTCGCGCGGTCGCAAGCGTGACGAAAGCGTAAGCTGACGTCCGCGCGGCCTCGCCGCTACGCTTCGGTCATACAGGGGATTTGCCGATGCGTTCGATCATTCTGGCCGCCGGCGCGGCCGCCGTTCTGCTGGCCGGTTGCGCCACCTCGTCGCCGCCCATGGAGCTGGAAAGGCCTGTCCCCCTGGCCACGGTCGCGCGTGACGGCGACCGGTGGAGCGCGGACTTCGTCCTGCCCTCGGATTCGCCAGTCTGGGTTTTCACCCGCTCCGCCCTGGCGCGGGAGAGCGGCAAGCCCTGGCGGGACGGCCAGTGGTCGGTCGAGACGCCGGGCGTGGTGCTGGAGCGTCGTGGCCATTTCGACATCCTGCGCGCCGTGGACGGCGGCGCTGTGCCGCGCAGCCTGCGTATTCGCATGACGCCCAGGGCCGAGGACCTGATGGCGGACTATGATCCGGCGCTGATGTTCACCGACGGGTCGGCGGCGATCTATTCCGGCCATTTCAACGTCTTTCCAATGGGGTCGATCGAAGAGGTCGAGGCCCTGCCGATGGATCTGAACGAAATCCAAGTCGAAGCCGAGACTTCGCGCATCACCTGGCGCGACACGGCGGGGCCGGTGCTTCTGCAGGGGGAGCGCCGCAACAATCCGACCTCGGAGCAAGGCGGCATATACGTGCTGTTCGGTGCGGCGGAGCTGGTCGACAGTCCCCGGCTGGCCACGGTGATTGATCCCGGCCTTCCGACCTGGATGGGCAACGAGATCAAGACCTTCGCGCCGCGGATCGCGGGCTATTACGCGGAGCGGCTCGGGCCGGGCCAGACCGACAAGCCGACGATCATGGTCAGCTGGAACGGGCCGACGCCGCAACTTCGCAGCATGGGCGGCAGCGTCCTGCGCGGCATGATCATCATGGCCTTCGAGGGCGATAACGTCGTGACCGAGTCCACCGACATGCGCGATCACGCCCGCTGGTTCATCGGCCACGAGAGCGCGCACTTCTGGCTGGGCCAGACCGTCCGCTACGAGTTCACCCGCGAGGCGTGGATCACCGAGGGCGGCGCCGACCTGATGGCGATGCGGGCGCAGGCGGCGCTGAGCCCGACCTATGATGTGATGACCGCCCTGCAGGAGGAGGTCGACGACTGCACCACCCTGGCGGTCAGGCCGGTGGCCTCGGCCAACCAGCGTAGCGAGCACCGCGCCTACTACGCCTGCGGCGCCGTCTTCGCCCTCGCCGCCGAGGCGGCGCAGAAGCGGGCGACCGGCGGGGACTGGTTTGATTTCCTGAAGGGCCTGATCGACTCCAATCGCGATGACGGCAAGGTCAACCGCGAGGAGTGGCTGGAGGCCCTGCTGCAGGTCACGGGCGATCCGGACGTGCGCCGCGAGATTGATACGCTGCTGGATGAGGGCGCGCCCGACCCGGCCGTCCTGATCGCCCGCCTGTTCGACCGCACGGGCGTGGCCTACCGGCTGGACGGCGGAAAGGTGAAGCTGGTCTGACGGTCAGCCGGCGTCCTGCACGAACGGCCAGGGGCTGACGGACTTGGACCAGTCGTCCACCGCCGGGGCGCGGTCCACCGGCGGGGCGGCGCGTTCGGCGCAGGGGTGGCGGTGGCACAGGCGACAGGCGGGGCCGATCGGCGTCACCTCGGGCGCGGCGAGGTCGAGGCCGCGGGCGTGGATCAGACGGCGGGCGTGCTTGAGCTCGCACCCCAGACCGATGGCCAGGTCATGGCCCTCGGTGAAGGCGTCGCGGCCCTGACGTTCGACCGTGCGGGCCAGGGTGAACCAGCGACCGCCGTCCGGCGTCTCGATGATCTGGGTGACGACCCGGCCGGGCGTGCGGAAGGCGCTGTGCAGGCGCCAGCGCGGGCAGGCGCCGCCGAAGCGGGAGAAGGGGAAGGCGCCCGAGGCGAAGCGCTTGGAGATGTTTCCCGCCTGATCGACCCGCATCAGGAAGAAGGGCACGCCGCGCGCCGTCGGCCGCGACAGGGTGGTCAGCCGGTGGGCCGCCTGTTCGAAACTGACCCCGAACCGCGCCTCCAGCCGGGTCAGGTCATAGCCGGTCGCCTCCGCAGCGGCCTGGAAGGCGCCGTAGGGCATCAGAATGGCCGCCGCCAGGGTGTTGGTCAGGGCGACCTTCAGCACCCGGCGCGTCGCGTCGTCCGGCATGTCGGCCGCGGCGACAAGGGCGGTCAGTTCGGCGTCATGCTCGGCCAGGGCCAGCTGGAAGGCGACGGCGAAGGCGCGGGAGGAGGGCCCCAGGGTTTCGGACAGATGCAGCCGCTTGCGGTGCGGATCGTAACGACGCGTCCACTCAACCATTACATCGTCAGGCAGGGTGCGGACGGTCAGGCCGTGACGGGCCTGCAGTCGGGCGCGGGCGCGGGTCTCGAAGGGTTCACCCGGCGTTTCGGCCTCCAGCGCGGCCGCCAGCGTTTCGCCCAGCGCGTCCAACTCGGGGAAATGGTTCTGGCGGGCCTGAACGAAGTCGCGAACCCGGTCTGCCGGGGTCTCGCCGCCACCGCCGGTGCCCGTGATGTCCGCCTCGGCCCGTTCGCGCGCGCGGCGATCACTGAAGGCCCGGTAAAGGCGCAGGACGGCGTCGGCGACGGCGGGCTGGTCCTCGGCCAGCTGGACGATCTCGTGACGGGGCACGGAAAGCCCCTGGAACACGGGATCGGCGAAGGCCTCGGACAGGGTGGCTTCCGACGCCGGTCCGCCCGACTGGCCCAGCGTCCGCAGGTCGACGTCGTAGGTCTCGGCCAGACGCAACAGCAACTGGGCCGAGACGGGACGCTGGTTGCGCTCGATATGGTTCAGATAGCTGGGGGACACGCCGAGGTCGCCGGCCATGGCCGTCTGGGTCAGGCCCAGATCCCGTCGCAGCCGCTTCAGGCGGCCGCCGAGAAACAGCTTGCGGTCGGCGGTGTCCATGTCCGCAGAATGTCACAAAATGACTTAACGGCAAGTGTCATGTTATGACTCAATGACGCGAAACAAGCGCCTGCAGCTGTGTTGTTTGTGACATTGACGTGTTTCCTTCCTGTGACCCGCCGCGCATCGACGGCCCACAGGACAGAGACCCGCCATGACCACCTTCGCCGATCTGGTTCCGTCGCCCCAAGGCCGCTTCGACGGCATTGAGCGCCCGTACACCCCGGAAGACGTTCTGCGCCTGCGGGGATCGGTGCCGATCACCCACACCCTGGCCGAACGCGGCGCCAACCGCCTGTGGGAGCTGCTGCACAGCGAGCCCTTCATCAACGCCCTTGGCGCCGTCACCGGCAACCAGGCCATGCAGATGGTCCGCGCGGGCCTGAAGGCCATCTATCTGTCGGGCTGGCAGGTCGCCGCCGACGCCAACACGGCCGGCGCCATGTATCCGGACCAGTCGCTGTACCCGGCCAACGCCGCGCCGGAGCTGTGTCGCCGCATCAACCGCACCCTGCAGCGCGCCGATCAGATCGAGCACGCCGAGGGCGGCGCCAAGCGTGACTGGTTCGTGCCCATCGTCGCCGACGCCGAGGCCGGCTTCGGCGGCCCCCTGAACAGCTTCGAGATCATGAAGGCCTTCATCGAGGCGGGCGCCTCGGGCGTTCACTTCGAGGACCAGCTGGCGTCGGAGAAGAAGTGCGGCCACCTGGGCGGCAAGGTTCTGATCCCCACCCAGGCGCACGAGCGCAACCTGATCGCCGCCCGCCTGGCCGCCGATGTGATGGGCACGCCGACAATCACGGTCGCCCGCACCGACGCCGAGAGCGCCCAACTGATCACCTCGGACATCGACGAACGCGACCGGCCCTTCATCGACCGCGAGAACCGCACGCCGGAGGGCTTCTTCCGCCTGAAGGAGGGGACCGGCCTGGAGCACTGCATCGCCCGCGGCCTGAGCTACGCCAAGATCGCCGACGTCCTGTGGTGGGAGACCTCGCACCCGGACCTCGATGACGCCCGCAAGTTCGCCGAGGCGATCCAGAAGGAGCACCCCGGCAAGCTGATGGCCTACAACTGCTCGCCGTCCTTCAACTGGAAGGCCAAGCTGGACGACGCCACCATCGCCAAGTTCCAGCGCGAGCTGGGGGCGATGGGCTACAAGTTCCAGTTCGTGACGCTGGCGGGCTTCCACAGCCTGAACAACGGCATGTTCGAGCTGGCCGACGGCTACCGCGATCGCGGCATGGCGGCCTATTCCGAGCTGCAGCAGCGCGAGTTCGCCAACGAGGCCCGCGGCTACACCGCCACCCGCCACCAGCGCGAGGTCGGCACCGGCTACTTCGACCAGGTCGCGACCGTCATCTCGAACGGCCAGTCGTCGACGACCGCCCTGAAGGACTCCACCGAAACCGCGCAGTTCGTCGCGGCCGAATAGCAAGGCTCAAACGCAAGGAGAGTGTGATCATGGAACCGCTGCAAACCCCGTCGGCCATCATCGATTTCTGCCTGGCCCCGCTGAACCTCGACAGTCAGACGGAGGCCGAGCGGGAGGTCCGTCGGCGGCTGGAGCATGTGCTGAAGACCTTCCGGTCCAGGCTGGCCCAGCCGGTCAGCGTCGACTTCTCGAAGATGCCCTCACAGGTCATCAACGAGGCGGCGCACGGCTACGAGTAAACCCCCCTGGGGGGCGATCGCCGCCCTGATCAGGCGGCGATCGCGTCCCTGGCGGCGCGGGGCAGGGAGATGACCAGCTCCAGCAACTCGCCCGCATCGAACGGCTTGGCCAGGTGGCGATCGGCGCCGGCGGCCTCCGCCGAGGCGATATGCTCAGGCAGGGCGTTGGCGGTCAGCATGATGATGGGTGTCCGGGCCAGGCCCAGGGCGGCTTCGTGCAGCCGGATTTCCCGGGTCGCGGTCAGCCCGTCCATGACCGGCATCTGCATGTCCATCAGCACCAGGTCGTAGTCGCCGTCGCGGGCGGCGTTCAGGGCCTGGGAGCCGTCCTCGACCGCGGTCAGGTCGATGTCCGCCTGCGCCAGGATCATCTCGACGACCTTGCGGTTGACGGGGTGATCGTCGGCCAGCAGCACGCGCAGGCGACGATCCTCGCCGGCGGCCAGGGCGGAATCGTCCGCGGCGTTGACGACCGGCGCGTCGGCGAGGCGCAGCGGGACCGTCAGGATGAAGCAGGAGCCGCCGCCCGGCTCGCTCTCGCAGTCCAGTTCGCCGCCCATCATGTCGGCCAGCTGGCGGGAGATGGACAGACCCAGACCCGAGCCGCCGAACTTCCGCGTGATGCCGCCGTCGGCCTGTTCAAACCGGCTGAACAGGCGGGCGCGGGTCTCGCTGTCGAAACCGATTCCGGTGTCGTCGATCGAGAACTGCAGGGTCGGCTTGCCGTCACGGACCGGGCCGGGGAGGGCGGTCAGGGAGACGAAGCCCTGTTCGGTGAACTTCACGGAGTTGGAGACCAGATTGGTCAGGATCTGCTTCAGTCGCACGACGTCGCCGGCGATCCAGCGATCCACTTCCGGGGCGACCTCGACGAAGAACTGCAGCCCCTTGTCCCGGGCCGAGGTCTCGTACAGCTGGGCGGCCTCGCGGACGGCGCGGCCCAGGTCGAACGGCTCATCCGTCAGTTCCAGCCGGCCGGATTCGACGCGGGCCAGGTCGAGGATGTCGCTCAACAGGACCTGCAGGGTGCGGCTGGAGGACTGGATCAGCTCCAGCATCTCCTGCTGGCGGGCGTTGAGGTCGGTGTTGGCAAGGGCCTGCGCCACGCCGATGACGCCGTTCAGCGGGGTCCGGATTTCGTGGCTCATATTGGCCAGGAACTGGCTCTTGGCGCTGTTCGCGGCCTGGGCGGCGTCACGGGCTTCGGCCAGGGCGCGGGCGTCGCGCTTCAGCTCGGTGATATCGGTGCAGATGGTGACCGTACCGCCGGCCAGGGTCCGGCGATCGGACACCCGAAGCCAGCGATCGCCGGCGATGCGCTGCTCGATGGTGGTGGCCCGGGCGGCGCGCGTCGCCATCCGTTCCTCGACCCATTCCTCCTCCCGGCCGACAGCGTCGGCGTAGAGGCCTTCGCTCAGGCCGATGTGCAGGATTTCACGGAAGGTCGTTCCCCGCTGCAGATTGGACGACAGCTCGGGGTTCACCTCGGCGTAGCGGGTGTTCCACAGCACCAGCCGGTCCTCGCCGTCATAGAAGGCGAGGCCGTCCGGCATCGCCTCGATGGCCTGACGCAGCTGGCCGAGGGCGCTGGCGCGGGACATCCACCACATCCAGATGGCGATGGCGGCCACGGCAATGATGCCGACGATGATCCCGGCCAGCACCATGGTCATCACGCCCGGCGACACCGTAAACGACGTGACGTCGGCGCCCATCCGGGGCTCGAGGCTCATGGCGCTCATCGCGCCGAAATGCAGGATGACGATCGATACGGCCCCGCAGGCTCCCGCGGCGAACCGTCTCCAGCCCGCCCGACCGTACAGGAAGGCGGCGCTCGTCGAGGCGAGCAGGATGCCGCCCAGAACCGACAGCGCGACCAGGTCGGCGCGCCAGACGATCAGTCCGGGCAGGTCAAGCGCCGCGACGCCGAGGAAATGCATCGCCGCAACGCCCGACATGGCGATCGCGGCGCCCAGTCCACGAGCGACAGGCCCGTTGCGCGCGAGGGTCACCAGGCAGGCCAGGCCGATGCTGGCGAAGGCCATGAAGAAGGAGCTGATCGTCGCCCAGACGGCGTAGCGAACCTCTCCGCCGGCATCGTAGCCCTGCATCGCGAGGTAGTGGGTGGCGAAGACGGACAGACCGCCGGTCATGGCGGACAGCATGGCGAGATTGCGCCGCCGGGCGCCGATTCCCGCACGGGCCCGGCCCAGCAACTGATACGCGGTTCCAACGCCGAAAACGCAAACGATTCCAGCGGCGAGGGTCCACCGCCAGTCGTGCTGGAACGCGATGCAGTAGAGAATACTGTCCAAAAGGGCCCCCTTCATCGGACACTATCCGGGAAAGGGGTGAAGAAAGCGTGGGCGTATGTACGGAAAACGACTCTGTCAGGCGCCGGCGACCACAACCGGGAATGTTTCTCCCATCACCCGGACCGGATTGATCTGACGGTCCCCGCGTCGCACCTCGAAATGCAGGTGTGGGCCGGTCGAGCGGCCGGTCGAGCCGACCAGACCGATCCGGTGTCCGGCCTCGACTACGTCGCCGCTGGCGACGTCGATGCGGCTGAGATGCCCGTAAAGCGTGCTCATCCCGTTGGGGTGGCGGACCTCGATGAAGCGGCCGTAGCCGCCGGCGTCATAGCCTGTGCGCAGCACACGGCCTTCGGCGGCGGACCTCACCCCCGTCCCCGTCGGGGCGGCGATGTCGACGCCGTCGTGGTGACGGGCCGGACTGCCGGGGAGACGGCGCATGCCGAAGGCGGAGTTGATCGCATGACCGCGCACCGGCTCGGCGAAGGTGATCAGGCGCTGGACCGGCCCCGCCGGGGAGGCGACGGCGACCACAGGCGGCGCCTCGGGCACGGCGAGCGGCTCGGCCGCGGCGGGGCGGGAGGTCAGCGGCGCGGCGGCCATGGCCAGGACAGCCACGGCGCCCAGGACTGAGGCCTGGCCGGAATACAGAAGGAACGACCGGGCGGTCGGCAACAGGCGTCGCATGGGCGGCGTCGGCTCCGTCTTCGGCTCGGGATGAGCGGGAACAGGCGGCGCGGCGGCGCTCCGGCGGGCCGGGGCGACCGGGGCTCCGCGCCTCGGGAAGACGGCGGAATACCGGGGGCAGGGGGCGACTTTGGGGCGCCGGGGGCGGCAGGTCGTCGCAGGGGGCAACGAAAAGGGGCGCGGGCGATTGCCCGCGCCCCCGGTTCGCCGGTTCCGGGATCCTACTCGAGGGTGAGGGTCCAGGTCAGGGCGCCGACATGGCTGTCGGCGTGGTCGCCGAAGCGGCCGCGGTAGCCGAGGCTGAGCTTGCCGGGGCCGACGTCCGCCTCAACCCCGACGGAGGCCAGCAGCGAGCCGCCGAACGGGTCCTCGATCTCGCGCTCGAGGGCCTGGGCCGGGTTGCCGAGGATGCCGACCGTCACCGGATCGGAGCTGTCGCCGAAGCTGTCGCGATAGCCGCCCTCGACGAAGAAGCTGAGGCCTTCGCCGCCGCCTTCGGCGCGCAGCGACACCTCGGCCGCGGCGCCCTGAACGGTCCGGTCATGGTAGTCGTACTGGGCCGCGTAGCCGGTTTCGGCGTATCCGTTCACGTCCGTCGAACCCCAGCTGACGGCGGCGCGGGGCGACAGGGCGATCCCGCCCATATCGAACCACAGTCCGCCCTGCAGTCGGGCCCCGACGCTGCCGCCGTTGGTCTCGCCGCCGTGGACGATCGGCGCCAGCGAGGTCAGGCGGGTGATGTCGTCGTAGTTGTCGATCGAGCCGCCGATCGCGGCGCCGAGGAACATGTTCCCCGAACGCCAGCCGGCCCAGGCGTCAATGGCGTAGGTCTCCAGATCGAAGGCCATGGCGCCGGCCTCCACGTCCGCGGTCCGGAAGGCCGCGGCCAGACCGAACCGCATGTCCGGGCTCATCACATGGTCGATCCCCACGCGGCCGCCCCAACCGGTCGCCTTGGCGCCGGAGATGGTGTCGCGCGCGTCGGTCTCGACGCTGTCGGCCAGCACGCCGAAGGTCATCCGCGTACCGGGCTCCCAGGCCTCATGGCCGGCGAAGGTCTCGGTCGACAGGTCCAGCAGGTCCTCGCGCTGGCGGAAGGCGGTCTCGGCCTGGACGGCCGACTGGGCGCCGATGTCGCCGTAGTAGAGGTAGTCGACCGCCAGCTGGGAGATCAGCCGGTGGCCCGCGGCGGTCGGGTGGACGCCGTCCCAGTACAGATAGCTGTCGGGATTGGCGCAGACGGTGACCCCGTTGAAGCAGGGGTTGGTCACATTGCTCAGGCCGAACCGGCCGGGGTTGGCCGCCAGCGGATCGCTGAGCTTGTACAGGTCCATCAGGATGATGTTGGTGTTGGGCTGGGCCCCGGCCGTGGTCATCAGTCGGGTGAGCAGGGCGCTGTTGAACTGCTGCCCCGAGAAGTCGGCCAGGGCGGCGGCGCTGGCCCCGAGCGCCGAGAACTGCGGCGTGATTCCCAGGCGCGGCAGGTTGGTGACCAGGATCGTTCCGGCGCCGCGGGTGGCGATGTCGTTGACGATGAAGTTCACGTCGGTGGCGGCGGCGTTGACCACCGACTGCATGGCGCCGGTCGGGTTGGTCGAGGCGGCGGCGGCGGGGAAGGCCTGGAAGATGTTGTTGGCGCCGCCCAGGACGCTGACCAGGTCATTGGCGCCGAAGGTTCCGCCCGCGCCGGTATAGGCCGAGAGCTGGGTCCGCATCCCCGGAGGGTTCAGCGAGGTGTCGGTGCGGGCGCCGCCGAAGGCGTAGTTGATGCTCCCGGTCACCGGCGCGCCGGCGGCATAGCGCCCGGCGTTGAAGCCCAGCAGTTCGGTGAAGACCGGCCCGTTGGAGAATCGGCCCTGGTAGTAGGGCGGCGAGGTGGGCTGGGTTCCGGCGGTGACGGCGTACAGGTTGCCGTTGTCGCTGAGGCTGTCGCCGAAGACGACGAGGCGGTTGTAGGTCTGGGCGCTGGCCGTGGAAGCGACGGCGCCGACAGCGGCGACCGCCAACGCGGCGGCGGCCGCGTTACGCAGAAAACGAGACATCGATGTTCCTCCCTCGGTCGTCATGATGCGACCGTTAACCGCACTGTGCGCCCGTTTTCCGGGTATGCAAGATGCCGTCGGGTAAGGTTCTCAGTACAACATGCGGAATCGCAGCGTTCCTTCGACGGCGCGCAGGCTTTGAACCGCCTCCGGATCATAGTTCCGGTCGACGTCGGTGATGACGTAGCCGGTCCTTTCATCCGTCTTCAGATGCTGCCCGAGGATGTTCAGGCCCGCCCCGGCGATGGCGCGGTTCAGTTCGGCGAGGACGCCGGGCTGATTCCGGTGGATGTGCAGGATCCGGTGGGCGCCCGAGACCTCGGCCAGCTGCACGTTCGGCAGGTTGACGCAGAAGGTGGTGTCGCCCCGGTTCAGATAGGCCAGAAGCCGTTCCGCGGCGAATTCGCCGATGGCTTCCTGGGCCTCCTCGGTGGAGCCGCCGATGTGGGGCGTCAGGATGACGTTCTTCAGCCCGCGCAGGGGGCTGTCGAACGGGTCGGCGTTGGTGGCGGGTTCGTCCGGGAAGACATCGACCGCCGCCCCGCCGATCCGGCCCGAGCCCAGGGCCTGGGCCAGGGCGCCGACGTCGACGATATGCCCGCGCGACAGGTTCAGCAGCAGGGCGCCCGGCTTCATCTTCGCGAACTGCGCCGCGCCGATGATGTTGGCGTTGTCCGACCGGCCGTCGACATGGAGGGTGACGACGTCGCTCTCGGCCAGCAGGACGTCCAGCGACGACATGCGGCGGGCGTTGCCGAGCGCCAGCCGTTCGGTCAGGTCATGGAAGATGACCCGCATGCCCAGGTTTTCGGCCAGCACCGACAGCTGGCTGCCGATGGCGCCGTAGCCGACGATGCCGAGGGTCTTGCCGCGCAGCTCGCGCGAGCCGGTGGCCGACTTGTTCCATTCACCGCGGTGCATGGCGGCGGACTTGTCCGGCACGTCGCGCATCAGGTTGATCATGACGCCGATGGCCAGCTCCACCACCGAGCGGGTGTTGGAGTAGGGTGCGTTGAAGACGGCGACGCCGTGGTCCGAGGCGGCGGCGAGGTCGATCTGGTTGGTGCCGATGCAGAAGGCGGCGACGGCCATCAGACGATCAGCGGCGGCCAGAACGCGCTCGGTGACCATGGTCTTGGACCGGATGCCCAGGACGTGGACGCCCTTGATGCGCGCGATCAGCTCGTCCTCGCCCAGCGCCCCTTTCGCGGTCTCGACGGTGTAGCCCGCGTCCTCCAGCCGCTCGACGGCGGCGGGGTGGATGTTCTCGAGCAGCAGGATGCGCATGCGGCTGCGCGGGTAGGACCAGCGGCCGGTTTCGCCCTCGGCGTGCAGCAGTTCGTCGATGGAGGCGGCCTCGGCGTCGGCGGCCTCGACGACGGTGGGACGACGGACGATCTCGGTGAAGGCGTAGAAGCGGTCGGCCGCGCCGGCCAGCTTGACCTCGGCGTCGTTCCAGCCGTCGCCGACCATGACCACGGGCGAAGGCAGGCCCAGGGCCTTGATGACGGCGGGCTTGCCTCCCGCCTCGGACAGGGGGTTGGCGCCATCGACGCCGGTGACGCGGCCGTCGGCGTCATAGGTCAGGTCGTTGCACAGCACCCGGTCGGGCGCGACGCCGAGCCGCTCGGCGATCGGGGCGATGATCTCGCGGAAGCCGCCGGACAGGATGACGATGCGATGGGCGTTGGCCTTGAAGAAGGCGAGGTTCTTGCGGACCGAGGGCGCGCCCTCGTCGAGGATGCGATCGGCCAGGGCCTGCACATGGTCGCGGGTGAGGGGCAGCAGCGACAGGCGACGGCGCAGGGCTTCGCCGAACGGGAGGGCCCCGGCCATGGCCTGATCGGTCAGCTGCGCGATCTGCGCGCGCACGGACGCCGCTTCGGGCGAACCCTCGAGCGCGATATCGGCCAGAGCCTCAAGCGTCTCGACCCGGACGAGGGTCGAATCGAAGTCGAAAACATAGGTCGCGTCAGCCATTCCGGGACCTTGGCCCACCTTCGCACGTGCAGCAACGGACACGGCGGCGGCGGAGGGAAAAAGAGGGGCAGGGCGTGGGCGCGACCTATCCTCCACCTCGCCTGAAAGGGGGGCGGGAGCGGTCAGACGACGCGGAAAGTCCGGGTGGAGGGGCGACGTCATCGTCGTCGGAGGTGTTCGCGGACGGCATGGCGGCGGCTTGTTTCCGGCAAGGCCGTCGATTTCGGGGCCTCGCGCCCTGTTTTCGGTACGCCGGAAAAATTGGAGTCCGGAGAGTCCGGTTCCTCCGTCGCCCGGTCGGCCCGGACGCGGGCCGCGTAGCGCAGGGCGCGCAGGCATCGGGCGATGAGGCGGTGGGTCTGGCGGACAGCGTTCAGGTCGCGGCGGCGGCGCGCGTCTGTCCGGATTGTCAGGAGCCGGCGGTGCATGACCCGCAGGTCGGCGCACTGTTCGGAAAGGCGGCGGGCGAGGTCCATGAGGACAGGCTCGCACGCCGGTGCGTCAGGATTGGACGCACGGCGTTCCGCCGGTGGTGGCGGCTGACCGGGCCAGATGGTGGTCTGGAAGGTGACGGGGGTGATGGGTGACGAGGGTCGTCCCCGTCCGGGCGTGTCCTGCAACAGCCCGTTCCGCCGCCAATCACCACCCACCAGTCACTGGCGAGGCTCCAGCCCGACCAGCGGAAGCGCGCTCCTAGAACCGGCCGATATTGCGCAGGCGGCTGTCGGGGCGGCGGGCGTCGAGGGCGGCGGCGCCCACGGCGGCGGCGATGGTGGCCAGGGCCAGAAGAGCGCCGCCCTCCCGGGCGTGGGTCTTGGCGTAGTCACCGGCGTCCTCGGCATAGCGGCGGGCCGTCTTGCCGTGTTTTTTCAGCGCCTTGCGCGAAGACTTTTGCGTCTGCTTCCACCAGCGGCCGCTCCGGTCGCGGGCGTCGTCAGTGAAGTTATGGGCGCGATCGCCCGCTTCGCTCAGGCCGTGGCGGACGGTTTCCGCCAGATCCTCGAACCGGCCGCGGAGACCGTCCGTATCCACCCAGCCGCGCGGGTTGAAACGGCCGCGAAGCGTTTCCAGCCGGGTCGGGCCGGTGCGCTGGTTCAGCAGCAGGGTGGCGAGGCCGACCCCGGCCAGAACCGCCACGGCGCCGGCGGCGACGCCGGGATGTTTGCGGACTTCGGCGAGGGCGGAGAACTGGCGAACCATCGGATAGTGAACCTCTTCATCGAGGCCGTCTTCGGTCGGGTCGTAGAGCCCGTCGTCGTCCGGCGCATAGGCGGAACCCCTGTCCCGCATCAGGGAAGGAGCGAACCGGGCGAGAAGAGGTTCCGCCACGCCGGGCAGGGCGCTGTAGAGTGAGGCGATCAGGCGTCCGCCGCCGCCGACGGTGATTTCGCGGATCGGATGGACGGCGCAGTACAGGATGGTGTCCGCCGCAACCCGGGTCGCATAGACCGGCTGGGGGTTGTGGACCGCATAGCCGGTCAGATTGCGGGCGTGCTTGCGATAGGGGGTGTCCAGCGCCGCGGGCTTGACCAGGGTCAGGCTGACCGGGGCGTCGTCGCGCATCAGCTCCATCCGCAGGGCGTTGGTGAAGCCCTTCACCGCATGCTTGGACGCCGAATAGACGCCCTGAACGGGCAGGGGCGCGTCGGACAGGATGGAGCCGACATTGATGATCGCCCCGCCCCACGGCCGGTCGCGCAGGCGTTCGGCGGCGAGGATGGAGCCGTTCACCACGCCCCAGTAATTGGTCTCGAACAGCCGCCTCTGGTCCGCCAGCGTGGTCTCGCGGATCGGGCCGAAGATCGAGACGCCGGCGTTGTTGATCCAGGTGTCGAAGCCGCCGAACAGACGCTGGCATTTGTCGGCGGCCTCGGCCAGGGCGTCCGGATCGGCGACATCGGCGACGGCGAAGGCCGCGCGGGCGCCGCCGGCCTGGAGTTCCTCGCACAGGGCGGCCAGATCCTTCTCGCCGCGCGCGATCAGAAAGACGCAGGCGCCCGCCTTCGCCGCGCGACGGGCCACGGCCAGACCGATTCCCGAGGTCGCCCCCGTGATCACAATCGTCTGTTTGTTCAACGGCTTGAGGTGGGCTCTGGACATCCGGTCACCGCTTGAGGTTCACGGGAGACTATACCGCTGCACGCGGCGTGGGGGAGGGGGCCTTATCATCGCCGCTTCGGCCCCCTATCTAGCCGCCTTCGCATTCATGACCGAGGACCGCCGTGACCGATCACGCGCCTGCCCATTCCACGCCTTCCGACGACCTGGCCGCCGCCTTCCAGATCGAGGGCTGGCCCGTGCGCGGTCGTCTGGTGCGTCTGGGCGAGACCATCGACACCATCCTGTCGGCCCACGCCTATCCGGAGCCCGTCGCGGCCCTGCTGGGCGAGGCCTGCGCGCTGGCGGCCCTGATCGGGTCGAGCCTGAAGTTCGAGGGCCGGCTGCTGGTGCAGGCGCAGGGCAACGGCCCGGTGCGCTATGTGGTGGCCGATTACGGCACCGACGGGCACCTGCGCGGCTATTGCCGGTTCGACCCGGATGAGGTCGCGGCCGTGTCGCAGGGCTTCGCCCGTCCCGGCGCGAAGACGCTGCTGGGCGACGGCGTGTTCGTGATGACGCTGGACCGCGGCCCGGATTTCGAACGGACCCAGGGCATCACCCCGATCGAGGGCGAGAGCCTGTCGCTGGCCGCCGAACACTATTTCCAGCAGTCGGAGCAGATCCCGACCAAGGTGCGTCTGGCCGTCGGTTCGGTGGAAACCGCCGAAGGGTCGCAATGGCGCGCGGGCGGGGCGCTGATCCAGCTGATCGCGGGCGACGAGACGCGCGGCTCGACCGAGGACGTCTGGGATCGCACGCGGGCGCTGTTCCAGACGCTGGCTGACGACGAGCTGATCGATCCGACCATCACGCCGGACGTGCTGCTGTTCCGCCTGTTCCACGAGGACGGGGTGCGGCTGGAGGGCGCCAGGGCGCTGCAGGCCCAGTGCCGGTGCTCGAAGGACCGGATCAGCGGCGTGCTGGCCTCGTTCGACCCGGCCGAGCGCGCCGCCATGATCGAGGACGACGGCAAGATCCGCGTGACCTGCGAGTACTGCGCGACGGTCTATGAGCTGGAGCCGAACGAGGTGACGGCGGCGGGTTAACCGCCGGTCGGCGACCGCGCCAGCGCGCCGTCGCCGATCACCAGCGTCGCGCCCTTGCCGGCGGTTCCGACCGCCTGCAGCACCCGCAGGTTCATCAGCTCTGGATTGTCCTTGAGCAGGCGCGCGGCGTTGGCCAGCGAGCGCAGGGCGGCATGCTCGCCCCGCGCGCGCTCCAGCGCCGCCTGGCCTTCCAGACGGGCTCGCTCGACCTCGGTGACGGCGCGGCGCAGCTCCGGGGGCATGACCACCCCGGCCAGAACCAGATCGGTGATCCGCGCGGGTCCGGCCACGGCCTCCGGCTCGGCGCGCAGCGGTTCGCCGTCGGCGGTCGTGCGGGCGAGAAGCTCATCCAGCGTATGGCGGGCGGCGAAGGCGCTCAGGGTCTGGCTGACCGACAGGCGGACGGGCTCGAACGGCGGATGGCTGAGCGAGGCGACGATGTCGGTGACTTCATAGACGACGGTGGCCGACAGGCGGATCGGCTGACGGTCGGCGGTGACGACCTCGACCGGACCGACCTGCACATACTGCGGGCCGGTGGAAATGCGCTGGACGAACAGGCTGCGACCGGAGCCGAAGACGTGATGCTTTCCCCGGCGGCAGCAGGCGGTCGAAGCCGCCGTCGCGGTAGAGGGCGCCGTGCTCCCACGGGGCGATCAGGAAGGTCCGCATGGACAGCTTCACCGCCACAGAGGCGATGATGACGAGCACAAAGGCTCCTGCGATCCCGGCCAAATCCATTTCGAACTCCGTCAGAAGTCCCGGCGTCTCGAGATGGAGGCGGGGGCGCATGACCCGCAGAGCCTCCCTCCCGACTGCCTTTCGGCCGACGCCGGGCTCCCTTTTTGCTTTCAACCAAAGGAGATGCTGCCCCTTTATCGGCTGACCGCGCCCCCCTGGGGGACGTCACGCCGGGGATGACATCAGACGCGGAATCGAACCGCGGACCCACGCTATGCGGGCGCCGATGGCAGGTCTAGTCCTGACGGGAGACGGGCGGGGAGGCGGTGGCCGGACCGACGGCGAGATAGCCGTCGAAGGTCCCGTCCGCCTCGGGCGCGATGACGACGCCGCGACGGTCGCCGAGGCCGAGCGGGGTGACGGGATTCGGGCCACACTCATCCCGACAGTTCCAGGCCTCGCCCCCGTCGGCGGCGACGTAGAGGGACAGGACTTCCTCCGGGCGGAAATGGGCGGCGGCGGGCAGGCCGATGCGCGAGCCGACGCGGCGCGCCTTTCCGGCATGGACCGAGCCGACGAAGATCATCATGCGCCGCTCGGGAGCCGCGCGGGCGGCGGCGGACCAGAGCTGGGCGCGATCGAGTTCGTCATGCGACTGGGTGAAGCCCTCGACGCGGGGGCTGTCGGGGACGGAGGCCAGCAGCTTCAGGTCGGCGCCCGCCTGATGCAGGGCCCGGAAGCGCTGAAACATGGCCAGCATCGCCTCGCTGCCGCGCCCGTCGTGATAGCGGAAGGGGCCGTGCGGGTAGGCCAGCAGGAGGACGCGGGCGGCGTCGGCGTCCGGCTCGGCCATGAAGGCGTCGAAGGTCGCCTGCATCGGCGCCGGATACTCCAGCACCGCCGTGACCGGGCCCTTCTCCAGCGCCAGACAGACCAGATCGGCGAAGGCGGCGGGGGCCTCGGCGGTGCCGTGCATCTCGCCGACGGCGATGAAGCGCAGGTCCTCGTTCCAGAGCGCCTCGGAGCCGCGGACGGGGGCGCAGGCGGGCTGGGCCGTCAGCAGGGCGGCGGCGAGCAGCGAGATCATGGAACCCCCGGTTACATGCGCCTCCCACCGGCGCGTGTCCAGGCTCGGCAGTCAATGTGGCCGGGCTGTGGCCGCAGTCAGCGCTTTGCCTGCGCCCCGACGGTTTCGGCCACGCTTTCGGAGACCGCGCGGCGCTGCATCCGGAACGTGCCGGACCAGTCTCCGTAGATCGACCAGCTGCCCACGATGGTGTCGCCGTCGTCCAGGATCTGGCCGGTGTAGTCGATCGGATCGTCGTGGCCGCCGCCTTCGGAGAATTTGGTGAAGGTCAGGACCGCGCCGTCGTGATGGCCGTCCACAATGGCGGGGATGTCGGGCTGGTCCGCGCCGCCGAGGGTGTCGGGCTCGATGGTTGTGCCGGTCACCGCGCCGCCCGTGTCGCTCAGCTCGGCGACGAAGGGCGTCGGCGGCAGATCGTCGTCAGGATTGGACACGGGATCGTGGGGATAGAAATAGACCCCGGTCCAGCGCCCCGTCAGATCGACCTGCCCCGCCATCAGTACGCCAGCGCGATGCCGTCCTTGCGCATCTCCGTCGCCGCGCCGTAGGTCCAGCGACCGGCCATGGGTCCATCGGGGTTCTGCTGCATGACCACGTTCTGGTAGCCGCCGAAGCCGCCGTCGGGCGGGCCGAGCGTCCAGCCCATGGCCTCGAGTTGCGCCCTGGTGGCGGCGGGGACGCCGGATTCCAGATGCAGGCGGCCGACGCCCTCGGCCGGTTCGCCGGTGGGCTCGGACGAGCCGTAGTGCTGCCAGCGCGGGGCGTCGCCGGCCTCCTGCGGGTCGAGGCCGTAGTCGACCATGTTGATGATGATCTGGGCCTGTCCCTGGGGCTGCATCCCGCCGCCCATGACGCCGAAGGCCATCCACGGATGGCCGTCCTTGCAGGCGAAGCCGGGGATGATGGTGTGGAAGGGACGCTTGCCGGGGGCGTAGACGTTGGGGTGGCCGTCGGTCAGGGCGAACAGCTCGCCCCGGTCCTGGAACATGAAGCCCAGCGTGTTGCCCGCGCCGTCGTCCGCGACCAGGCCCGAGCCCATGCCGCGGTAGTTGGACTGGATCCAGCTGACCATCATGCCGTCCTTGTCGGCGACGCTGAAATAGGTGGTGTCGCCCTGGGTCGGGGCGTCGCCGGGGAAGACGCGGTCCATGACCCGGTCGGGGCGGATCAGGGCGGCGCGCTGGCGGGCGTATTCTTTCGAGTTCAGCCACTCGACCGGGGTGCGGCTGAAGCGGTCGTCGGCGAACCATTTGGCGCGGTCCTCGAAGGCCAGACGCTTGGCCTCGGCCTGATGGTGGATTGAGGCGGCGGACTGGAAGCCCATGCTCTTCAGGTCGAACTGTTCGCAGACGTTGAGGATCTGGTTGGTCGACAGGCCCTGGGTGTTCGGCCCCAGGCCATAGACGTCGACGCCGCGATAGTTGGTCCGGATCGGCTCGACCCATTCGGTGCGGTGGGCGGCCAGGTCGGCGCGGGTCATCCAGCCGCCGATGCGGCGGAAATAGCCCTCGATGGCGTCGGCGATGGGGCCGTCATAGAAGGCGTCGCGGCCGTGTTCGGCGATCAGGCGGAGCGTCCGGCCGAGGTCCGGATTGGCGAACATCTGGCCGACCTTGGGCGTCGCGCCGCCGGGGGCGTAGACCCGCTTGCGGTTGTCGTTCTCCTCGATGATCTGCGCCGAGCGGTCGAAACCGGCCATGTTGCGCTCGAGGTAGTAGGCGATGACCTGCGGCATCGGCACGCCTTCCTCGCACAGCTCGGCGACGGGCAGCAGGACGTCCTTCCACGGCAGCTTGCCGTAGCGCTGGTGGGCGCTCCACCAGGCGTCGACCGTGCCGGGGACGTTGACGGTGACCGCGCCGTAGGAGGGCAGGTGGCCGTTGGGGCGGGCCTTTGACCGCGCCGTCTCCAGCGACAGACCACGGGGGCTGTTCCCCGAGCCGTTGAAGCCGACGACCTTGCCCTGGGCCGGGTCCCACAACATGCAGAAGGCGTCGCCGCCGATGCCGTTCGCCACGGGCTCGAGGAAGCCGAGCGCCGCATTGATGGCGATGGCGGCGTCGATGGCCGAGCCGCCGCGCCGCAGGGTGTCGATGCCGATCAGGGTGGCGCGCGGATGGGCCGTGGCGGCGGCGCCGTTGGCGCCCCAGACGGTCGACCGGCCAACGAACTTCGGACCCGTGATCCGGTCGCCGATGCCGATGCCGGCGTAAGGGTCAGGACGCGGCGTCGGGCGGGGCGGCGCGCCGGCGGGGGCTTGCGGCTGGGGCGTCGCTTGCGGAGTCTGTGCGTTGGCGATTCCGCTCCCGGCCAACAGCGCCCCGGCGGGCAGGGACGACAGGAAGGTGCGACGACGCATGGGCGAACTCCCCTTGGAACTGAGGGAGGGGAGCCTAGCGAGATTGGGACAGGAGGGAATAGGCTAAGGGCTCAGTTGGCCTCGTTGTGTCGGATTGTATATATCCAGTCCACCCGGGACATTTTTGCGCCACTGGCCCTAGAGGACTTGTCGATCTCTGCAAATTCCGGGCCTCCGACCCAACAACAGAATCGAGTAATTCTTTCTTTTCCAAACGTATCTTCGTATTCGATCTCTCCGACAAGATACAGAGCCTTGGTGCCTTCCATCACGGCGTCGTATTCGACTTGTTTCATTGGCTTGTACTGTATCGCTTCGGCTTCAAGGGATTCGCTGGACTGTACGACGAAAGCCGGAGGTACTTCGTTGGGGTCCTTTGCAAATTCTCTAGATATGTCTCCAATATATGGATTTGGAAACACTTCTAGTGCTGCCCGGTATCTTACTTTGTAAGCGGGAGTTGCTCCCGAATTTGTAATTTTAAAATCTACTCTGGCCTTTTGGCCGGGGTGTAAGCGATGTAATGTACGTTCTTTGATTGCCAGATATGCTCTTAGCTCTGCGGTCGTATGTCGGCGACCGTCGCTGATTGATACATATGCGATAGCTAGGGTTCCGACTAATGCCGAAAACTCAAGCACGCTCCATCTCCACTGTCGCTCAGCAAGCGCGACAGCATTGGTCGCGGCGACAGCCGCTCTCCATTGAGCATCCAGTTCAAGTTGGGCGGTCTGCGCATTTTGAACTGCCTCCAAGCATGCCGGAGAGTTAGGACCAGTTTCGGCTGTGGCGTGCTGGTCGCTTGGTTCCCCATCTCGCACTTCAGGGACCAGTTTTGCTGGCATGCAGTCCGCCAGCGGTCCAATCGGCATGCGAGTGGGGTCTTGCGGAGAGTATGATATCGGGCGCGGACCACCTGCGGCCCAGAATACGGCCGTCGCTAGGACACAGACCCCAGCCAAGATTGGTAGATAGCTTCGTATTTTCATCGAACCGAAATACGCGAAGATTCGGCTCAGGGTTAGTTTCGAATGGCTGCCTGTTGTGGAAGGTCACTGCTTCAGCCTCTCAGAGCCGGCAATGAGCAAGTCGAACCAACGATGAAGGCTTCGATTCCATTCCGCGCTCGCTGCGACGCGCCGTCGCTTGGCGGGGTTCGCGGGACGTGACACGCTGACCCTGAAAAGGCGCGGGACAGCGCTCGGGGGAGACAGGATCATGGGTTCGGCCATCACCGTCATCGGCCTGCCGATCGCACTGGGGATCATCATGTTCGGGCTGGGGCTCAGCCTGAGCCCCGGCGATTTCGTGCGGATCGGGCGACGGCCCAGGGCGGTGGCCGTGGCGCTGGCGTGCCAGTTGATCCTGCTGCCGCTTGTGTGTTTCGGACTGGTGCTGCTGTTCCGTCTGCCGCCGGTGCTGGCGGTGGGGATGATGCTGCTGGCCGCCTCGCCGGGCGGGACGACGGCCAATCTCTACAGCCACCTGTTCCGGGGTGATGTGGCGCTGAACATCAGCCTGACCGCGATCAATTCGGTTATCGCGGTGGTGTCGCTGCCGATCGTGGTCAACCTGTCGCTGGCCCTGCTGCAGCCGGGCGGGGAGCAGGTCGGGCTGCAGTTCTCCAAGACCGTCGAGGTCTTCATGATCGTACTGGGCCCGGTGGTGCTGGGCATGCTGGTGCGGGGCCTGAAGCCGGCCTTCGCCGCGGCCATGGACAAGCCGGTGCGGATCGCCTCGGTGGTGATCCTGACGCTGGTCATCGTGGGCGCGGTCTCGGCCCAGTTCGATGTGCTGATGAGCAATCTGGGCGCGCTGGCGGGGATTGTGGTGACCTTCTGCCTGCTGAGCCTCGGGATCGGCTTCCTCGTGCCGCGGCTGCTGAAGATCGAGCGATCGCAATCGGTGGCCAGCGCCTTCGAGGTCGGGCTGCACAATGCGACGCTGGCGATCGTCATCGCCCGCTCGGTGCTGCAGAACCCGGACATGTCGCTGCCGGCGGCGGTCTATGGCGTGCTGATGTTCCCGTTGGCGGCGGCTTTCGGGGTGCTGATCACGCGCGGGAAGAAGGGGGCGCAGTAACCTCTTTCGTCATCCTCCGGTGCTCCGCAGGAGCGACCGGAGGATGACGAAAGGGAGGGTGTCAGCCTCCCAGATCCAGCGAATACCCGGCGGAGCGGACGGTGCGGATCGGGTTGACGGTGCCTTCGACGTTGAGGGCCTTGCGCAGGCGGCCGACGTGGACGTCGACGGTGCGGGCCTCGACGTAGACGTCCGAGCCCCAGACGGCGTCCAGCAGCTGTTCGCGGCTGAACACCCGGCCCGGGTGCTGCATGAAGTGGTCGAGCAGGCGGAACTCGGTCGGCCCCAGGTGGATCTCGAGGCCTGCGCGGCGGACGCGGTGGGCGACGCGGTCGATGACGATATCGCCGTGGTTGATGCGGTCGTCGGCCAGACCCGGACGGATGCGGCGCAGGACGGCGCGGATGCGGGCCGTCAGCTCGGTCATCGAGAAGGGCTTGGTGAGGTAGTCGTCGGCGCCGGTGTCCAGGCCGCGGACGCGGTCGGATTCCTCGCCGCGGGCGGTCAGCATGATGATCGGCAGGTTGCGGGTCTCGGACCGGCCGCGGATGCGGCGGCAGACCTCGATGCCCGACAGCTTGGGCAGCATCCAGTCGAGCAGGACCAGGTCGGGCAGGCGCTCGTCGATCTGGAGCATGCCTTCCTCGCCGTCCGAGGCGACGACGACCTTGTAGCCCTCTTTTTCGAGGTTGTAGGACAGCAGCGTCGCCAGCGCGTCCTCGTCTTCCATCACCAGAACATAGGGCTGCACGTCAGGCTCTCCGGTCGAGGTCAGGCGGGGGTCGGCAGGTCGCCGTCGGTCTCGGGGTTCCAGCGCGGGCGCTCGCCCGTGAACTCCAGACCGGTGATTTCGTAGTGGATGGTCTCGGCCACATTGGTCGCGTGGTCGCCGATGCGTTCCAGGTTCTTGGCCATGAACAGCAGGTGGGTGCAGGCCGTGATCGTGCGCGGGTCGCCCATCATGTAGGTGAGCAGCTCGCGGAACAGGGCGTTGTAGTGCTCGTCCACCTCGTCGTCGGTGTTCCAGACGGCGATGGCGCGATCGACTTCACCGACCGCATAGGCGTCGAGCACGTCGCGCAGGCGCATGGAGACCAGCTTGCCCATCCGCTCGATCGAGCGGGTGAGGAGCTGCATCGGTTCGCCCTCGGCCAGGATCAGGGCGCGCTTGGCGATGTTCTTGGCGAGATCGCCGGTCCGCTCGAGATCGACCGCCAGCTTCATGGCGGACAGGGTCTTGCGCAGGTCCGAGGCGACCGGCTGGCGCAGGGCCATCAGGCGGATGGCCTTCTTCTCGATATCGCGGTGCATGGCGTCGAGGCGGGCGTCGCGCTCGACCACGGCCTTGGCGAGGGCCACGTCACGACGGGCCACGGACTCGACGGCGTCGGCGACCTGGGCCTCCGCCAGGCCGCCCATGCGGGCGACTTCGGCGGTCAGCTGGTTCAGTTCGTCGCCATAGGCCTTGACGGTGTGCTGGTTCATCAGCCGAAGCGCCCCGTGATGTAGTCGAGGGTGCGCCGCTCGCGGGGATTCGTGAAGATTTCCTCGGTCGGGCCGGTCTCGACCAGACGACCGAGGTGGAAGAAGGCGGTGCGCTGCGAGACGCGGGCGGCCTGGGCCATCGAGTGGGTGACGATGACGATGCAGTAGCGCTCGCGCAGCTCGTCGATCAGCTCCTCGATCTTGGCGGTGGCGATCGGGTCCAGGGCGGAGCAGGGCTCGTCCATCAGGATGACTTCAGGCTCGACCGCGATGGCGCGGGCGATGACCAGACGCTGCTGCTGGCCGCCCGACAGACCGGTGCCCGGCGAGTGCAGACGATCCGCGACCTCGGTCCACAGGCCGGCGCGCTTGAGCGAGGCCTCGACGATGCCGTCCAGATCGGCCTTGGTCGCGGCCAGACCGTGAATGCGCGGGCCGTAGGCCACGTTCTCGTAGATCGACTTGGGGAAGGGGTTCGGCTTCTGGAACACCATGCCGACGCGGGCGCGCAGCAGGACGGGATCGACCGCCCTGGCGTTGATGTCCTCGCCGTCCATCTCGATCTGGCCGGTGACCCGGGCATGCGAAATGGTGTCGTTCATGCGGTTCAGCGTCCGCAGGAAGGTGGACTTGCCGCAGCCCGACGGACCGATCAGGGCGGTGACGGTCTTGTCCGGAATGTCCAGCGAGACGTCGAACAGCGCCTGTTTGCCGCCGTAGAAGACGGAGACGTCGCGGGCGTTGATCTTGGTCGGGCCGACCGGGCCGGAGGGGGCGACGGGCGGGGCGGTCAGCACGCCGGTCTCCGGGGCGGCGGCGGGGCCGTCCGTACCTTCGGCGGCGCGGAAAATCTTCGAGAACATGGGGGTTACCACCGGCGTTCGAAGCGCCGGCGCAGCAGGATGGCGGCGGCGTTCATGACGATCATGAAGACGAGCAGGACCAGGATCGCGGCGGCGGTCCGCTCGTGGAAGGCGCGTTCGGACGCGTTCTCCCAGATGTAGACGAGCGAGGGCAGGGCGCCCGACGGCTCGACGATGCTGTGCGGCAGGCCCGGCACGAAGCTGACCATGCCGATCAGCAGCAGCGGGGCGGTCTCGCCCAGGGCGTGGGCCATGGAGATGATGGCGCCGGTCATCACACCGGGCATGGCCAGCGGCAGGGTGTGCTGGAAGACCGTCTGGGTCTTCGACGCGCCCATGGCCAGGGCGGCCTCGCGGATCGAGGGCGGCACGGCCTTCAGCGACGACCGGGTGGCGATGATGATGGTCGGCAGGGCCATCAGGGCCAGCACCAGGCCGCCGACCAGCGGGCTGGCGCGGGGCAGGTGCATCCAGTTGATGAACAGGGCCAGGCCCAGCAGGCCGTAGATGATCGACGGCACGGCGGCGAGGTTGTTGATGTTGACCTCGATGATGTCCGTGATCCGGTTCTTGGGGGCGAACTCTTCAAGGTACAGGGCCGCGCCGACGCCGAGCGGAATGGCGATGACGGCGGTGACCAGCAGCATCAGGGCCGAGCCGATGACGGCGCCGAGGACGCCGGCCAGCTCCGGTTCGGTCGAGTCGCCCTTGGTGAAGATGGCGGTGTTGAAGTGGGCCGAGACGTGGCCGTCGGCCTTCATCCGGTCCAGCCAGGCGAGCTGCTGGTCCGACAGGCGGCGCTGGTCGGACGGAGTCGCCTTCGAGATCTCGCCCTTGAAATAGAGGTCGGCGTCGTCCGAGGCCGGGGCGGCGATCATCACCGTCTGGCCGACCAGGTTCGGCTGCTTCTGGATGCGGGCGGCGGCGGCGAACTTCAGTTCCGACGAGAACAGGCCGCGCATGGCGCTGGCCTTGGTCCCGGCCTCATCATCGGTCTCGCCCAGACGGGCCAGCTGCTGCTCGGCGACCAGCTGTTCGAAATTCGTGCCTTGCGGATAGGCGCGGTCGATGCGGGCCGGGTCCATGTAGACCGGCACGGTGACCGTGTGGGTGTAGAAGGCGGTGTGACCCTGTTCGACGATCCGGCCGAGCAGGAGCAGCAGGAAGCCGACCGCGACGCCGATGGCCAGAAGGCCATAGAGCCGGAAGCGGCGCTCGCGGGCGTAGCGCTTCTTCAGACCGGCGCGCAGGCGGTCGACGCGGGCGGCGTCGGCGGGCGTGGCGGCCGCGATGGGGGCGTGATCGGCTGCGTCAGTCATATTGCTGCCGGTAGGTCTGGACGATGCGCTGGGCGACGATGTTCAGCAGCAGGGTCACGAGGAACAGGGTCAGGCCGAGACCGAAGGCCGACAGCGTCTTGGGGCTGTTGAACTCCTGGTCGCCGGTCAGAAGGGTGACGATCTGGACGGTGACGGTGGTCACGGTCTCGAGCGGGTTGAGCGTCAGGCGGGCGGCCAGGCCGGCGGCCATGGTGACGATCATGGTCTCGCCGATGGCGCGCGACATGGCCAGCAGCATGGCGCCGGCGACGCCGGGCAGGGCGGCGGGCAGCAGCACGCGCTTCACCGTTTCGGACTTCGTCGCGCCCATGGCGTAGGAGCCGTCGCGCAGCGACTGGGGCACGGCGTTGATGATGTCGTCCGAAAGCGAGCTGACGAAGGGGATCAGCATGATGCCCATGACCCCGCCGGCGACGAGGGCCATCTGGTTCTGGACCAGCATCAGATACTGGCCGAGGCCGTCCAGCGGCCCGCCGGCCATCCAGGCGCCGATCGTGTTGAAGAAGACCCGCATGGCCGGACCGACAGTCAGGGCGGCGAAGAAGCCGTAGACGACGGTCGGAACGCCGGCGAGGATCTCGAGGATCGGCTTGACCGTCGCGCGGAAGGTCGGGCCCGCGTACTCCGACAGGTAGATGGCCGAGAACAGGCCGACCGGGCCGGCCACGATCATGGCGATCAGCATGATCAGGAAGGTGCCGGCGAACAGGGGCAGGGCCCCGAAGGCGCCCGAGGAGCCGACCTGGTCGGCGCGGATCGCCGTCTGCGGGCTCCACTGGGTTCCGAACAGGAACTCGGTGATCGGCACGGAGCCGAAGAAGCGGATCGAGTCCCAGACCAGAGAGGCGACGATGCCGACGGTGGTCAGGACGGCGACGGCCGAGCAGGCGAACAGGGCGCCGACGATCCAGCCCTCGACCCGGTTGCGGGCGCGCATCTCCGGACGGATCTGGCTGAAAACGAACAGGGCGCCCAGAAGGGCGGCGAGGGCCGCGCCGACGACGCCCGACAGGCCCAGCATCAGATGGATGCGGGCGGCGCGCTGGCCCTCGGCGGGCAGGAGTTCGGAATAGGGGGCAGGCCAGATCTGCATCGCCTCGCGCCCCGCGCCGATGGCCTGGGCGTCAGCGTAGAAGGCCTGGCGGCGGAAGGGCTCGAGCTGCTGCACGGCCTCGGGCGCGCCCGAGGCCATCAGCTGATGCTCGACGGGGGCGGAGAAGACCGAGGCGAGGGTCAGCACCAGCAGGGCCGGGATCGCCGTCCAGATCAGGGCGTAGGCGCCGTGCTGGGCGGGCCGCGAATGCGCCCTGACGGTCTTCGCACGGCGCGCCGCAAGGGTGCGCGCGCCGAAATAGGCGGCGACGGCTGCGGCGATCAGGATCGGCAGAAAGAGCCAGGTCATGGTGATCCGGGAGGGAGAATCGGAAGGGTCCGGTCGCCCGGTTCGCCCCGCGGCGGAAACTGCCCGGGAATGGTCAGCGGATTAAGACGGCTGCGTGACAGTTCTGTTACGCCGCAGGGCGCGGTGTCGCAGGGGCGTCACGCGGCGGTCGCGTCGATCCGGCCGGCGGATTTCTCGGCGACGGGGAAGTAGGCGGTGAAGACCGCGCCCTGTCCCGGCGCGCTTTCCACCGTCAGGCCGCCGCGGTGGCGGTTGACGATGTGCTTGACGATGGCGAGGCCGAGGCCCGTGCCCTGTCGTTCGCCGCTCTTCTGGCCCTCGACCCGGTAGAAGCGCTCGGTCAGGCGCGGCAGGTGCTCGCGCGCCATGCCCGGCCCGTGGTCGCGCACCGTGATGGCGGCGTAGCGGCGGCCCGGCTCCCGATCCGGAGTGACCAGCGGCAGGCGGGTGATCCCGCCTTCGCGCGCGCCGCCGGACCAGGGGGCGGAGGCCTCGTCGAGCGTGACGTCGGGGCGGATGACGATCTCCACCGTGTCGCCCGAGGGCGAGTATTTGATGGCGTTGTCGACCAGGTTCTGGACCACCTGGACGATCTCGTCCCGGTCGCCGTGGACCGGGGCGGACAGGTCCCGGTCGTCCAGACGGACGGTCACCGACCGCTCGGCCGACAGGATGCTGACGGCGTCCATGACGTCGACGGTGGCGCGGGCCAGGTCGACCCGGCCGGCGGGCGGAATGTGTTCGTTCAGCTCGATGCGGCTGAGCGACAGCAGGTCGGCGACCAGCCGGCTCATCCGGTCGGCCTGGACGGCCATGATGTCGAGGAAGCGGTCGCGGGCCTTGGGATCGTCCTTGGCGTGGCCCTTGAGCGTCTCGATGAAGCCGGCCAGCGAGGCCAGCGGCGTCTTCAGCTCGTGCGAGGCGTTGGCCAGGAAGTCGACGCGCATCAGCTCCATGCGCCGCACGTCCGTCTCGTCGCGCAGGACCAGAAGGGCCAGGGTCTCCGCGCCGCCCGGCGCGGGCAGGGGACGGGTCAGGGCGCGCCAGTGGCGGGTCTGGGCGCCGACGCCGGCATAGTCGGTGGTCCGGGCCACGCCGCCGAACAGGGCCTCGTCCACGGCCTCCAGAACGGAGGGTTCGCGCACGGCCGAGACCAGCAGGGCGCCCTCGCGCTGGATGCGGAACAGTTCGCGGGCGGCGTTGTTGGCCAGCACCACGCGGCGTCCGGCGATGTCGTCCGCCTCGCCGCCGGAGATGACCAGCACCGGGTCGGCCAGGGCCTCGAAGGCGCTGTCCAGCAGGCGGGGATCGGCGGCGTCGACCGGGGGCGGCGCGACATCGGCGGCGTCGGGATCGCTGATCGCGACGGGGCGTTTCCGGTTCACGGCCCAGGTCAGGACGATCACCAGCAGGGCGGCTCCGATCAGCCAGGGGGCGAGCGAGGGACGGACGACGGCGAGGGCCAGCAGGACGGCGATGGAGACGCCCGCGCTGGCGCCCACGGTCCACAGACGCGAGGCCGCGGACGGCGCGACGGGAGACTGGGCGGCTTCGTAGGGCATTGCCATTCGGGCGGGTCGACCAAGGGGGTGAGTCGTATGCACCGAACATGACATGGAATTCATGACAATCGACCCGCGAACCCCTCCGGCTCGGGTTGTCAAACGTCCTTTACACTTCTAGGCTTCTCCCGGTTGTACAAGGGGAGGGGCTTATGACGGCGGCTTTGACGCTGGAGGGTGTGAGCAAGCGATACGGCGACTTCCAGGCCGTGCGCGATCTCAGCTTCGAGGTGCCCAAGGGCTCGATCTGCGGCTTCCTGGGGCCGAACGGGGCGGGCAAGACCTCGACCCTGCGGATGATCCTGGGCCTGCAGCCGGCGACGGCGGGGCGGATCACCATCCTGGGCGCCGACGACGGGCGCAAGGTCCGCGACCGGATCGGCTTCCTCCCGGAGGAGCGCGGTCTCTACAAGAAGATGACGCCCGTGGACGCCATCGCCTTCTTCGGCTCGCTGAAGGGCCTGCCGCTGGGCGAGGGCCGCAATCGGGCGAAGGAGATGCTGGAGGCCCAGGGGCTGGGCGCGTCCAGGCGCAAGAAGATGAAGGAGCTGTCCAAGGGGATGGCCCAGAAGGTCCAGTTGATCGCGTCAGTGGTGCATCGCCCCGAGTTCGTCATCCTGGACGAGCCCTTTTCGGGGCTGGACCCGATGAACCAGCAGGGGCTGGAGCAGATGATCCGCGGCCTGGCCGCCGACGGCGCCACCGTCCTGTTCTCGACCCATGTGATGCAGCACGCCGAGCGGCTGTGCGACCAGGTCGTGTTGCTGGCCCGGGGGCGGAAGGCCTTCGAGGGCACCATCGCCGAGGCGCGCGCGACCTCGCGGCGCTTCCTGGAGCTGGAAGGGGCGATCGATCCCGATCAGGCGGCGCGGCTGCCGGGGGTGACGGGCGTCGAGACCGTCGCGGACGTGGACGGGGTTCGGGTGCTGAAGGCCGCCCTCGGTCAGGGCGCGCAAGGGCAGGAGGCCCTGAAGGCCGCCTTCCTGACCGGGCTGGACGTGCGTCGCTTCGAGCTGCGCGAACCGACCCTGCATGACGCCTTCATCGACCTGACGGGCGACCGGCCCGATGTCGACCAGTCCGTCAAGCCGACCGCCGTGGAGGCCGCCCGATGAACCGCATGTTCCTGATCGCGCGGCGGGAGTACGCCGCCTACGCCATGACCGCCGGCTTCTGGCTGTCGCTGCTGGCCTTCCCGCTGTTCGCGGTGCTGGGCGGCGCCATTCCGGTGCTGATCAAGTCCTCCGAACCGGTGCGCGAGGTGGTGGTGATCGAGGACGGGGCCGGGGCCGCGGGCCTGTCGGCCTCGATCCGGGACGCCCTGGCCCGGGACGCGGACCGCCAGCGCGAGCGGACGGAGGAGGCGATGAAGAAGGCGGCCGCGGCGAGCGGCGGCGCGGCCAATCCGGCGGCGACGCAGGGGGCGATGGCCTCCCTGTCGCGTCCCGCCCTGCGCATCGTCGACACGCCGGCCGACATCACGGCCGCGGCGCCGGGGGCGGCCCGGGATGAGGCGGCGCGGCGTCACCTGACCGACGAGACGCCTAAGGATCAGCGGCTGGATGCAGTCGTCTTCCTGACCCGCGACGAGAGCGGCAAGCCGGCCGCCCGGGTGTGGAGCGCCCGCGCCACTGACGACACGGTGGAGGATTTCGTGCGCGACGCCCTGCGGTCGGCCAACCGCAAGACCGTGTTCGAGGGCGCCGGCATCGACGCCGGCGTGGTCGAGGCGGCCGAGAAATTCCGTCCGGAGGTGAAGGCCTTCTCGCCGCAGTCCGCCGGCGGGGGCGAGGTGTCGTTCCGCGACCGGCTGCCCGTGATCATGGGGCTGGGCGGCGGCTTCCTGCTCTGGTCGCTGATCATCACCGGCGCCTCGATCCTGCTGAACAGCGTGATGGAGGAGAAGTCGAACAAGATCCTGGAGGTTCTGCTGTCCTCGGCCTCCACGACCGAAATCCTGACCGGGAAAGTGCTGGGCGTCGCCCTGCTGACCCTGACCATGCTGGCGGCGTGGGGCGGTCTGGGCGCGACCGCCTTCTTCCTGTTCCAGCCGGACTACGCCGCCATGGCCGGCGACATCCTCTGGCAGGGCGGGCTTCTGGCCTGGTTCGTCGGCTTCATGGTCGGCGGCTATCTGATGTACGCGGTGCTGTTCGCGGCCATCGGCGCCTTCTGCGAGACGCCGCGGGACGCCCAGACCCTGATGGGGCCGATCATGATGGTGCTGGTGGTGCCGATCATGGTCATGTCGATGGCCCTGCGCTCGCCGGACGCCCCGGTGATCCAGATCCTGTCGTGGGTGCCCTTCTTCACGCCCTTCCTGATGATGGCGCGGCTGCATTCCAATGTGCCCGTGGTCGAACTGGTCGGAGCCATGGCCGGGATGTTCGCCTTCGCCTTGTTCATGGTCTGGGTCTCCGGCCGCGCCTTCCGCGCCGGCGCCCTGTCGGATGTGAAGCTGAGCTGGAAGAGCTTCGCGGGCGCCATCCGGGGCGGGGGGAACTAGGCGGTCCGCATCTCACCTCTCCGTTCGCCCTCAAGCGAATGGAGAGGATGGACCGGCGCGCCAGCGACGGTCAGGTGAGGGCGGCTCCGTCAGGACAGGAGGTGTCTCGAACACCGGTTTCGGCGGGCCAATCCCCACCACCTGCGCCGCCCCCTCCTGATCGCTGCGCGATCTGTCCTTCCCATCGCCTTGAAGGGGCGATGGGGAGGTGAATTGAAAAAGGGCCGCCCCGGTTTCCCGAGGCGGCCCTTCGATCTTTCAGCCTTGCGGCCCGGTCTTACCGGGGCGAGCGCGGCTTCGGCGCCGGCAGCAGGCCTTCGCGCTGGGCGCGCTTGCGGGCCAGCTTGCGGGCGCGACGGACGGCTTCAGCCTTCTGGCGAGCGCGCTTTTCCGACGGCTTTTCGTAGTGCACGTGGCGCTTCATTTCACGGAAGCTGCCTTCGCGCTGCATCTTCTTCTTCAGGGCCTTGAGGGCCTGATCGACGTTGTTGTCGCGGACGAAAATCTGAACCAGGTGAAACTCTCCTTTGGCCGCCCGCCGCGTCCTGTGAGGGAGACGGGCAGACAAATAAAATTCTTGCTCCCGAACCGAGGGGCTCGCGAGGGAAGGCGGGCAGATACACGAGCCCACCCGGTCTGTCCAGATCGTCGCGGCACATTGTGAAGGCTCGAAACGCCCGCCGGACAGGCCTATGCTGCGTTCATGACACAGACCCCGGAACCGGATTGGGCCGACCGCATGGAGCAGGCGGTGCTGGACGCAGCCATCGCCCGCGCGCCCGCCCTGGGCTGGAATGCGCGGCTGGTGCGGGCCGCCTGCGAGGACAACGGCCTGTCGCTCGGGGATGAGGAGCTGCTGCTGCCCAACGGCGCGCGCGATCTGGCCGCCCTGTTCTCGCGCCGGCATGACGACCTGGCGCTGGAAGTCCTGTCGGCGGTGGAGCCCGCGTCGCTGAAGATTCGCGAGCGAATCGCCCGGGCCGTGTCGGAACGGCTGGAGGCGGCGGCGGCGGACCTTGAAGCGTCGAAGAAATGCGCGGCCTTCCTGGCCCTGCCGGTCAACGCCGATCTGGGGCTGAAGCTGGCCTGGGAAGGCGCCGACCAGATCTGGAACTGGGCCGGGGACACGGCCACAGACTGGAACCACTATTCGAAGCGCACGATCGTGTCGGGCATTCTGGTTCCGGCCCTGACCCTGCGGCTGTTCGACGGGAAAGAGCGCGCCGACGCCTTTGTCGCCGCCCGCATCGAGAACGTCATGGCCTTCGAGAAATGGAAGGCCGGCAAGGATTTCGATGCCCCGCTGCGCAAGCTGACCGAGGCGCTGAGCCGGGTGCGGTACGGGGCGCGGGGGTAACCTCCCTCTCCCGATGGGAGAGGGAGGCTGTCACAGCTTCGACACCCGGTTCACGTGCGCCATCTTGCGGCCCGGGCGGGCTTCGGCCTTGCCGTAGAGGTGCAGGCGGGCGTCGGGTTCGGCGGCGAGGGCCGTCCACTGATCGACCTCGTCGCCCAGCAGATTGGTCATCTCGACGCGGGCGTGCGGCTCGGTGGGGCCCAGGGGCCAGCCGGCGACGGCGCGGATGTGCTGCTCGAACTGGTCGCAGACGCAGCCGTCCTGGGTCCAGTGGCCGGTGTTGTGGACGCGCGGGGCGATCTCGTTGACCAGCAGGACGCCCTTGCCGAGGTCAAACAGCTCGACCCCCAGCACGCCGACATAGTCCAGGCCGTTGAGGATGGCGGCGGCGATCTCGCGGGCGCGGGCGTCGGTCTTCCTGTCCACCTTGGCCGGGGCGAGGGTGGTGCGCAGGACGCCGCCCTCATGGATGTTCTCGCCCAGCGGATAGACGGCCACCTGACCGTCGCGGCCGCGGGCGGCGATGACGGAGAGTTCGCGGGTGAAGGCGGCCTTCGCCTCCAGCACGGCAGGCTTGCCGTCGATGGCGTTCCAGGCGTCGGCGGCCTCGGAGACCGCGCGAACCCAGACCTGACCCTTGCCGTCATAGCCTTCACGGCGGGTCTTCAGCAGGGCGGGGACGCCCAGGCGCTCGAGCCCGGCGACCAGATCATCCACGCTGTCCACGGCCGCGAAATCGACGGTGGTGGCGCCGACGCTGTTGAGGAAGGTCTTTTCGTCCACCCGGTCCTGGGCCACGGCGAGGGCGCGGGCGCCCGGGGCCACCTCGGCACCGCTTTCGACCAGGGTCTGGACCGAGGCGGCGGGGACGTTCTCGAACTCGAAGGTCACCGCCTGCGCCACGCGGCCCAGCACCTGAAGGGCGGTGGGGTCATCATAGGCGGCGATGACCTGGCCCTGGGAGACGCGGCCTGCGGGGCTGTTCTCTTCCGGATCGAGGATGACGACGTTGAAGCCGAGGCGCGAGGCGGCCTGGCTGAGCATGCGGCCCAGCTGGCCGCCGCCGAGAATGCCGAGGGTCGAGCCGGGGGGGAGGGGCAGATCGGCCACTCAGTCCTCGACCGTTTCGAGCACGGAGGCGGTCTGGGCGTCACGGTAGGCGGTCAGCCGCTCCATCAGCGCCGGATCGTTGAGCGCCAGGATCTGGCCGGCCAGCAGGCCCGCGTTCTTCGCCCCCGCCTCGCCGATGGCGAGGGTGGCGACGGGGACGCCGCCGGGCATCTGGACGATGGAGAGCAGGGAATCGAGGCCCTTGAGCGCCTTCGACTGGACCGGCACGCCGAGGACCGGCAGTTCGGTCATGGAGGCGGCCATGCCGGGCAGGTGGGCCGCGCCGCCGGCGCCGGCGATGATGACCTTGAAGCCCGCGGCGCGCGCGCCGGTCGAGAACTCGACGAGGCGTTGCGGCGTGCGGTGGGCGCTGACGACCTTCGCTTCCCAGGCGACGCCGAGCGCGTCCAGCGCGTCGGCCGCGTGTTTCATCGTCGGCCAGTCCGAGCGGCTGCCCATGATGATCGCCACCGGCGGGGTCTCGGTCGCCATAAGTCGAGGCCTTTCTCGCGGAAAGCGGCGCGATACAGGACTCGCGTTGCGCCCGCAACCGACCGCGTTAGGCTCCGGACAGGCCGGACGTGCTGAGTCGCCGGTCGCAGAGCGCCTTTTTCCCCGTGACCCAAGCGGCCGCCATCGACCCCTATGCCGAGATCGAACGGCTGCGCGCCGAGCTCGAAAGCCTGCGTGCGCGCGCCGAGGCGGCCGAGGCGGCGGCGGATCACGACGTCCTGACCCCCGCCCTCAACCGGCGCGGCTTCGTGGCGGCGGTGAAGAGCGCCATGGCCTACTGTCAGCGTCACGAGACCCCGGCGGTGCTGCTCTACCTCGATCTCGACGGGTTCAAGGGCGTCAACGACCGGCTGGGCCACGCAGCGGGCGACGCGGCGCTGGTGCATGTTGCGGCCCTGCTGAAGGCCAATCTGCGTGAGTCGGATGCGGTCGGCCGTCTGGGCGGCGACGAGTTCGGCCTGCTGATGCTGAACGCCGGGCTGGACGAGGGCCGGGAAAAGGCCCGCCGTCTGGCCGAGGCGCTGGAGACAGAGCCGTTCGAATATGAGGGGCAGGCGACCGGCCTGGGCGGTTCGTTCGGCGTGCGCGCCTATACGGGCCAGGCCGACCCGGAAATCTGGCTGGCCGAAGCCGACGCCGCCATGTGGGTCAGGAAGAAGGGGCGTTAGACCCCTGTCCTAGGCGATGATGTCCGGCAGGATGCGGGCCTCGATCTTCACGATTTCGTCCTTGAGGGTCAGCTTCTTGCGCTTCAGGCGGGCGATCATGAGCTGGTCCGGGATCGGCATGTGGCCGAGCGCCTCGATGGAGGCGTCGAGATCGGCGTGCTCGAGCTGGAGTTCCTTGAGGCGGGCGTGCAGCGCCACTTCTTCCTCGGACAGGAAAGGTTCGTCGTCGTTCATACTCAGTCCCCGGACGCGGCGATCATAGCGTGCCGCCGGTCAGGCCGGAAGGCGTTCAGCGAACAGTTCGAGCGAGCGGCGCGGGGTGATCGGAGACCACTCGCGCGCCACCGCGATCAGGGCGGGCAGGACCGGCTTCGCGGCTCCGGCCGGGGCGGGGGCCAGGGCTTCCAGAGCGGCCAGAAGGCGCCTTTCGGCGTCCAGTTCCACGGCCTTCACCTGGGCGCGCAGCGCCTCGCGGTCGGCGTCCGCGAAATCGGGCATGCGGCTCTTCAGGGTGCGGCGGACGGCGCGCAGGGGGGCGACGGTGGTCTCCTGCCAGATGCGGGCGGTGTCGCAGGCGGCCTCGATGTCGTCGGCGTCCGGGCTGCGGCCGGTTTCGGCGCACCATGCGGCCCACAGGATGAGGGGGAGGTTCTGCCCCTGGGCGTCCTGCAGATCGAGGCCGGCGGTCTGGACCGCGTCGACGGCCCAGACCCGCAGCGACCAGTCCCAGAGGCCGCTCATTCCGACACCGGGCCCTTCAGCCCGTCCCAGCGTTTCACCGCCGACCAGTCGAGGCCGAAGACGTCCAGCGCCCGGCCGACCGACTGATCGACCAGGTCCTGAAGGGATGTCGGCTTGGCATAGAAGGCGGGCAGGGGCGGGGCGATGGTGGCGCCCATCTCGGCCAGGGCGGTCATGGTGCGCAGGTGGCCGAGGTGGAAGGGCGTCTCGCGCACCATCAGCACCAGCGGGCGGCGCTCCTTCAGCACCACATCAGCGGCGCGGGTCAGCAGGGTGGAGGTCACGCCGGTGGCGATCTCGCTCATGGTCCGGACCGAGCAGGGGGCGATCAGCATGCCCATGGTGCGGAAGGAGCCGGAAGCGATGGTGGCGCCGACGTCGTTGAGCTTGTGAACCACGTCCGCGCGGCCGGTCAGATCGTCCGGCGAAAGGTCGGTCTCCTGCGACAAAGTGAGCAGGGCGGCGCGGGTCACCACGAGGTGGCTTTCGACCCCGAGTTCCCTGAGGGCCTCAAGGGCGCGGACGCCGTAAGTTATTCCGGATGCACCCGAAATTCCGACAATGAGGCGTCGGGGCGGGTTCCGTACGGCTCCGTTCAAATCTTCGGCCAATTCGGGCTCCAGGGTCGTCGGGTCCGGCGGGCCGCCAGCCTCACCGGAATGTGATTCTACAGGCGGTCAAGCCGGGCGCTCACTCTAGTGGTCCCTTAGACATGGAGGCGCAAGCCATGACCATCGAAGCTCGTATCCGCGAACTGGGAAACCGTCACCGCAGCCTGGATGAGACCATCCAGCGCGAGACCCGGAACCCGGCTTCGGACTCGCTTCGCGTAAGGGAGCTCAAGCAGCAGAAGCTCCGCCTCAAGGAAGAGATCACCAGTCTGGAGGCGCGTAGCCACTAGGTTCACGCCTCCCGAAATGACGAAGGCCCCGGAGAGCGATCTCCGGGGCCTTTTTGATTGGCGTCGAGGGCGCGAACAGAACCCCACCACCATCCTTCGCCTGCGGCTTCGGATGGTCCCCCTCCCCACAGGTGGGGAGGTTAATCCCGGGTGCCGAAGACCGACTCGGCGGTCGGTTCGGCGCCGCGGCGCTCGCGCTCTTCCGGGACGAATTCCGGTTCGGCGTCCTCGGCCGGAGCATCGACGGCCTGCAGGGTGGCGCCGCCGCGCTTGGCGTCGTCCTTGGCCTTCTTCTCGGCGGCCTTCTTGACCAGTTCGTCCAGCGCCAGCTGGCCGACCAGGCCCAGGGTCACCGGGTCGACCGGCTTGATGTTGGCCGAGTTCCAGTGCGTGCGGTTGCGCACGGTCTCGATGGTGGCCTTGGTGGTGCCGAGCAGCTTGGAGATCTGGGCGTCGGTCACTTCGGGGTGGTTGCGGACGAACCAGGCGATGGCGTCCGGACGGTCCTGGCGACGCGAGACCGGGGTGTATTTCGGCGCCGGCTTGGCCGACTTCAGCAGTTCGGCGTGGCGGCTGACCACGGCCTTCATGCGGTAGCTCGAATCGTCCTGGGCCTTGTCCAGCTCCTCACGGGTCAGCTGACCGCCGGTGATCGGATCGACGCCGCGAATGTCGCGGGCCACGTCGCCGTCGGCGATGCCGCGCACTTCCAGCGGGTGCAGGCCGCAGAAGTCGGCGATCTGCTCGAACGTCAGCGAGGTGTTGTCGACCATCCAGACCGCGGTGGCCTTGGGCATCAGAATGTCGGTCATAAGCGTGTTCGCTTCTCTGGTTTGGACCCGTCCAGGCGGGTTCCGGATACGACGGCGCCCGACCTTTCGGCCGGGCGCTGATGATGCAGATATAGGCCGGTTCGCGAGAAAAAGAAACGTTCTCCGACAGTGTCGTACAGCTGAGGTTCAGCTTGGCTATTGAACAGTCCCCCTATCGGCGCGTTGATGCGTCACTCTAGGAACTGGGAGGGACCCATGTTTATCGAGACTCTTGCGGCAGTGGCGTTGATGTCGGCCGGAGGCGGCCAGGAGCGGGCTCCCGTCATGGGCGGCGGTCAGGAGCGGGTTGCGCCGCGCGGCGACTACCGCGACTCCTGCAGCGGCGAGTACGTGAACCGGGGCCGGCTGTATGCGGACTGCCGCACGCGACGGGGCGATATCCGCGGCACCTCCATCGAACTGAGCCGCTGCGGCAACTATGAAATCCGCAACAACGACGGCCTTCTGGTCTGCGGCCCCGTCCGTGGCGACTATGAAGACCGTCCCGGCCACGGCGGCGGCGGCGGCGGGCAGGGCGGTCCGGGCGGCGGCTGGGGCGGACGCGCCTCGATCACCGTTTATCGCGACGCCGACTATCGCGGCGCTTCGTACAGCTTCCAGGACGCGATCCCGAACCTGGCCAACTCGGGCCTGAATGACGCGATCAGCTCGATGCGGCTGCGCGGCGAGTGGGAGGCCTGCACGGATGCCTACTTCCGCGGCAACTGCCGGACCTTCCGGGACGATGTGCGGAACCTGCAGAACTGGGGCATGAACGACCGCATCTCGTCGCTGCGCCCCGTTCGGCGCGGCGGTCGCTAAGGGTCGCTGAAGGGTCGGGAGGCTTCCGTTCCGCGCGAGCGGGGCCTCCCCTGACCTGTCGGCCTTCCGGACCCGCGGCTCAGGCGGTCAGCACGATCTTGCCCACATGGCTTCCGCCCTCCAGCCGCTGGTGGGCCAGGGCCGCCTGTTCCAGCGGGAAGACCGCGTCGATCGGCGGCCGCAGCGTTCCGGCGGCGAGCCAGGGCCAGACAGACGTCTCGACGGCGCTGATCAGGCGTGCCTTCTCGTCCGCCGGCCGGGCGCGGAGGGTCGAGCCGGTCAGCACAATCCGCTTCATCATCAGCCTGAGCAGGTCGATCTCGGCCAGGGCGCCGGTCAGGGTCGCGATGACGACCCAGCGACCGAAGGGATTCAGCACCGCCTGGTTGAGCGCCGCATAGTCCGCCCCCAGCATATCCAGCACGACGTCGGCGCCGCCGAAGGCCCGGATCGCGTCGGCCATGTCGCCCGCCGTGGCGTCGAGGCTGAGGTCGGCGCCCAGCGCCCGCGCGGCGTCGGCCTTGGCCGGGCCCCGCGAGGTGGCGATCACCTTCGCCCCCGCGGCCTTCGCCATCTGGACAGCGGTGACGCCGATGCCGCTGGTCGCCCCATGGACGAGCAGGGTCTCGCCGGCCTTCAGGGCGCCGGCCTCGAACACATTGGCGAAGACCGTGCAGACCGTCTCCGGCAGGGCGGCGGCCTGGATGAAGTCCAGGGCGTCGGGGACGGGCAGGGCGTGACGGGCGTCGACCACCACCCTGTCGGCATAGCCGCCGCCGCCCAGCAGGGCGCAGACCCGGTCGCCGACAGCCCAGCGGGTGACGCCTTCGCCCAACTGGTCCACTTCGCCCGCGACCTCGAGCCCGAGGATGTCCGACGCCCCGGGCGGGGGCGGATACAGGCCGTTCCGCTGGAGCAAATCGGGACGGTTCACCCCTGAAGCGTGGACCCGGATGCGGATCTGTCCCGGGCCGGGCGCCGGATCGGGACGCTCGGCGAGGGTCAGGGCTTCGGCGGGACCGGCCCCGTTCGTGATTTCGATGACCCGCATTTCGCCTCGTCCTTGCAATCGTCCGTGTCCGGGCGTGAGATAGGGGTTTGCGTCCCCGATGACCACGAAGGAGGCGGTGATGTTCGAGGATCTGGAGCCCCGCGCCGGAGGCGGCGGTCCGCTGAAGGCGCTGACGCGGGAGGATCTGGACGGCTATTCGGTTGAGGACCTGAAGGCTCGGATCGAAACCCTTGAGGCCGAGATCGTCCGCGCCCGGACAGCGATCGACGGCAAGTCCTCCCAACGTAACGCCGCGGATGCGCTGTTCAATTTCCGAAGCTGACCGCTTTTCCCCGCTCACGTGTATGGCACAGGCGTTGCAGGTGGACGAGCAGCCGCGCACGACTGCGCGGGCCGTGATACGGATAAGCGCATCCCATGAGTTTGGTTGAGTTCATGACCACCGACGCAAACCCTCTCCTGACGCCCTCGGGCCGCAGCCGCGAAGCGGTGGTGGACGATTTCGCGCGCTCGGAGCTGTTCGACCGCACCTTCCGTGAAGGGATGGAGCTGGTCGAGGAGACCGCCGCCTATCTGGACGGGGACGGTCGCCGGGAATCCAAGCTGCTGTCGCGCGCCGCGGCCCTGGCCTATGCGGGCGAGAGCATGAAGCTGACGACGCGGCTGATGCAGATCGCGTCCTGGCTGCTGGTGCAGCGCGCCGTGCGGGAAGGGGACATGACGGCCCTGGCCGCCTGCGAGACCCGCTACCGGCTGGCCGAGCGCAAGCTGGACGCCGAACCCGGGCACGGCGACCTGCCGATCGCCCTGGTCGAGTATCTTGTCCGCTCCGAGCGCCTGTACGACCGCGTCCTGCACCTGGACCGCAAGATGTATCTGGACGCGCCGGAGGAAGAGGCGGTCAATCCGGTACAGAGCCAGCTGGATCGTCTGGCGGCGGCCTTCCGGCAGTGAAGAGAGTGGGCGGCGGATGGCGTCTGCTGATCGCTCTTCTCGGCGCGGCGACGTTTCTCGGCGTGCTCGCCGCGGGGATTGTCCTGAGCGGACGGTCGCTGGTCATCCTCGACAACCGGAGCCCCGCGACCCTCGCCCTGGCGGTCAGGTCGACGACACCCGGTGACTTCGACTGGTCGGGCGATCTGAAGCCGGGCCGCAGAGTATACCGGCTGGCCCGTTTCACCACCGACGGAGGGCTGCGGGCGTCCTGCACCGATGCGGAGGGCGTTTACCGCGCCACGGGCGGCTATGTGACGTCCGGCTGGCCCTATCGGGTGGATGTCGTCGCGGCCGGTTGCGGCGCCATTCGCATCGACGCCGACAGACTCCCCTGAAGCCGCTTACGGTCCGACGTCGTTGGCGTCGCGGCCGCGGCCGTCGTCCACCGGACGGGGCAGGCTGACGCCGATGCCCAGCGCCTCGGCCAGCTTGGCGTCGCGCTCATAGACATCCTCGCGGAAGGCGACCCGGCCCTGACCGTCGACGAAGGCGGTCCAGTAGAGCAGGCGCACGCCGATCTCGCGGCCGACCTGGATGCGCTTGGTCTCGCGCGTGTCCTGGGCGGTGTCGAACTGGTCGAGCAGGGTGGGGTCGGGCGAGAGCAGCAGGCGGGCGAAATCGACCGCGTTCTGGACCCGCACGCAGCCATGGCTGCGCTGGCGCATGGCCAGGTTGAAGGCCGCCTTGGACGGGGTGTCGTGCAGGAAGATGGCGTAGCTGTCGCGCAGCTCGAACTTCACATAGCCCAGCGCCGCGGTCGGGCCGGCGCGCTGGATGACCGTGCCGTTCTGGACGTACATGTTCTGGCTGGCCAGATAGGCCGGGCCGCGCGGCAGGATCTCGCGACGGGCGATGCCGGCGGGGACGTACCAGGGCGGATTGGCCACGACCGAGGCGAACGGCTTCTCGAGGCTGGGGGTCTGGTTGTCGGCCGAGCCGACCACGACGCGGTTCGAGTGAACCGGGCGGCCGTCCTTCCAGTAGACCATGATGGCGGCGGCCGTGTTGACCTCGATCCGCTCGGGCTGAAGCTCGCGCTTGAGCCAGCGGCGGCGTTCCAGGTTCAGGGCGATCTGACGGGCGCGGTCCTCGGCCGAGGCCGAAAGGGAGCGTTGGGTGCCCGTGCCGATGCGGGCGTCGGCGACCAGACCGTGGCGGGCCTGGAAGCTGCGCACGCCCGCCTGCAGGTCGGGCCCATAGACCGGGCCCATGGCGGCGATGCGGGCGCCGTCGGCGGCGGACAAGTCGCCTTCGGCGACGAGGCGCTGCACCAGCGCCGGAATGCGCGGGTCGCTGCCGCCCGGCTCGATGTTGGCGCCCACGTTGAACGCCGGCCAGCCGCCGCCGGCGCTGATCAGGCGGCGATAGCGCACGTAACCCGCCGAGAGGTTGGCGTAGCCGATGTCCGTCGGGGCCAGACCCTCGAACCAGTCGAGCAGGCGGTTGGCGGCCAGGGCGTCGTTCAGCCCGGCGGGGAGGTCGACCCGGTTCTTCTGCATCTCCCACAGGTCCTCGACCGTCTCGGGACGGACGCGGCCCTCGGCGAGGACGCGGGCATAGGTCATAGCCGCCGCGGTGGTCTTCATCTCACCGCCGGCGCGGTCCGCGGCCAGGGCGTCGAAGTTGAAGAAGTCGCCCTGCGACAGGCCGTGGCGTTCGGCGCGGGCGGCGGAGGACTGCAGGGCGCGGACGCGCTCGGCGGTCCAGACCGGACGCCAGCCGTTCAGCTCATAGAAAGTGCGGACGTCCGGCTGGATGGTCGCGGGCAGGCGGGCCAGCTGGTCGTTGAAGCTGTCGTAGAAGGCCACGGCGCCCGGATCACGGGTCTGCGCCAGCGCCTGGGCGCCGAAAGCGGACGCCAGCGCCGAAACCGCCGCGCCAAGACCCAGTTGCCGTCGATTCATCACGTCGCTCTTCGTCCGTTTCGCCGCACGGACCCAACGCCCACGCCCCGAAAGCCAACGCGGCGACCTTATCGGCGTTCCGGAAAAACAGAAAGGCGCCGGTCCCGGGGACCGACGCCTTCTTTTCGTCTTGCCGAAGCGGTGTGGCTGGAAAGCCAGACCTTACTTCTTGATGAAGCCGGCGAACTTGTTGTTGAAGCGCGAAACGCGGCCACCGCGGTCCAGCATGTGCTGGTTGCCGCCGGTCCAGGCCGGGTGGGTGGTCGGATCGATGTCCAGGTTCAGGGTCGCGCCCTCTTTCCCGTAGGTCGAACGGGTCTGATAGGAGCTGCCATCGGTCATCACGACAGTGATGAAGTGGTAGTCGGGGTGCGTGTCCGCTTTCATGGTCGTCGTCCGGTCTCTGCGCGGTGACGATGCCGACCGTCCGTGCGCGTAAAATGAGAAACCCGCCGAAGGGCCCGGCGGGAGTGAGGGGCGGCGTTTACACCGGGGGGCGTTCCGGGGCAAGAGGCGCGACCATGACCGACCTGAACGCCTCGTCCCCCAACGCCGCCGACCTGCGCGGGCGCCCCGGCGCCGGCGCCGTGCTGGCCGAGCAGATGAGCGAGGCCGGCGAACGGCGGGAGAAGCGGCGCGACGTTCGGCCGCTGGCCCGGCTGCTGCCGTACGCCCTGAAGCACAAGGGCCATGTGACCATGGCGGGCTTCTGGCTGATTCTGTCGACCGTGACCTCGCTGAGCCTGACGGCGGCGGCGCGGGGCGCCATCGACCACGGCTTCGAGAACGGCGGGACGCAGCTGAACCTGTGGTTCCTGATGCTGGGCGGCAACGCCCTGTTCCTCGGCGTCGCCACGGCGGTGCGCTACTTCTATGTGACCAAGACCGGCGAGCGGGTCGTGGCCGACCTGCGCAAGGGACTGTTCGACCGCATCCTGACGCTGGACCCGGCCTTCTATGCGCGCATCCGGACGGGGGAGGTGCTGAGCCGCCTGACCACGGACATCGCCCTGGTCGAGACCCTGATGACGACCTCGGTGTCGTTCGCCCTGCGCAATTTCCTGACCCTGATCGGCGGGATCATCCTGCTGTTCGTGGTCAGTCCCAAGCTGACCGGGCTGGTGCTGCTGGTGGTGCCGCTGCTGCTGGGGCCGATCTTCCTGTTCGGCCGCCGGGTGCGGAAGCTGACCGTGGCGACGCAGGACCGGTTCGCCAGTGCGGTCGGCTTCGCCGGCGAGAGCGTGGACGCCATCGAGACGGTGCAGGCCTTCGGCCGGGTCGGCGGGGCGGTGGCCCGCTTCGGCGCGGCGGTGGAGGACGCCTTCAGCGCCTCGCTGGTCCGCATGAAGGCCCGGGCCCTGATGACCGCCATGATCATCGTGGTGATGTTCGGCGGGGTGACGCTGGTCCTGTGGCTGGGCGCGCAGGACGTGATCAGCGGGCGAATGAGCCCCGGGGCCCTGCTGCAGTTCGTGCTGCTGTCGGTGTTCGCGGCGGGCGCGGTCGGCGCGCTGGGCGAGAGCTGGGGCGATGTGCAGAAGGCGGCGGGCGCCATGGAGCGGATCGACGAGCTGATGCGGGCCCAGGCAGCCATCGCCGCGCCGGAGGCCCCCAAGGCCCTGCCGCGGCCGCCGGTGGGCGAGGTGTCCATGTCGGCGGTCGGGTTCGCCTATCCGGGCCGTCCGGACCTGCCGGCGCTGAAGGGCTTCAGCCTGACGGTGCGGCCGGGCGAGACGGTCGCCCTGGTCGGGCCGTCGGGGGCGGGCAAGTCGACCGTCTTCCGCCTGCTGCTGCGCTTCTATGACCCGCAGTCGGGCGTGGTGTCGGTGGACGGGGTGGACGTGCGCGACGCGGACCCGACCGAGGTGCGCAACCGCTTCGCCTGGGTCTCGCAGGAGGCCCCGCTGTTCTCGGGTTCCGCCAGCGAAAACATCCGCTTCGGTCGCGAAGCCGCCACGGACGAGGAAGTCCGCACCGCCGCCGGAGAGGCGCAGGCGCTGGGCTTCATCGAGGCCCTGCCGGAGCAGTTCAACACCCCGCTGGGCGAGCGCGGCAAGAGCCTGTCGGGCGGCCAGCGGCAGCGTCTGGCCATTGCGCGGGCGCTGGTGCGCGAAGCCCCGATCCTGCTGCTGGACGAGGCCACCTCGGCGCTGGACGCCGAGAGCGAGCGGCTGGTGCAGACGGCGCTGGATCAGGCGATGGAGACGCGGACCACGCTGGTCATCGCCCACCGTCTGGCGACGGTCCTGCGCGCCGACCGCATCGTGGTGATGGAGGACGGCAAGGTGGTCGAGGAGGGGACGCACGCCGCCCTGATCGCCAAGGGCGGGCTGTACGCGCATCTGGCCGAGCTGCAGTTCAAGGGCGGGTAAGCCCTGTCACCCGAAAAATCGCGAAACCCTGTCTTCCCGACACAGCCGCGAAAAGTGCACTCCGAAAAAATGGAGTGCACATCGTGGCCTTTTTCGCGTGAGGCGGGGGATGGCGAGCGGGGTTCTACCGTTAGCGATGTCAAAGACCTGATGTGGGGGAGCCTAGCAGGTCGATGCGTCAGAATTGGACGTAGCCGGCATGCAGGGGCTTGCCCGGAGCGCTTCGGGGCGACCGACGGAGCAAGGTCGAGCCGCCAGATCAGGTTTCGGTAGTGGTTCGGGGCGAATGACTGACACATGGTCGAGGCTGGACCGCATATTGATCGTCGGGGAATGTCGGTGACCAAGCTTTCGTTTTCAGCACTGTTCTTTGCGGGGGTGCTGCTCGCCTGTTCCGCATCGCCTCGCGTGGAGCCTGTCGAGCTGCCGACAGGGGAAAACCTTCCGTATCGGGTCAATGAAAGCTGCGCGTGCCTCCAGCAGAGCAGATGCACCCTGCTTGAGGACCGACCGGGGGCGCCGGAGATCCGCGGTCTGACCTGCCGATGGTTGGAGCCGAACACGACATCGCAGTGTGATTTCGAAGAGCGGTGGGTTTACCGGAGCGACGCCGATCCGTGGCGAACCCGTTCCCTGACGGTGGTGGCCATGGCCGATGGAAGATGGTGTTCGGCGGGGTAGGGGCACTGTTCGCTTGACGGCAGGCGCGGCTCACCTCTCCATCGCCCTCAAGCGAATGGAGAGGTGAACCGGGCGTACGGCTCTCCGCTTTGCTGCGGCCGGGATGGCAGGGTTTGGCAGGGATGGAGGGTGTCGGGAGTGGTGTCCGGAGACCGGTTCCATTTTCGACCCAGAGCAGCCTTTAGCCGAGCCGTCGCGCGATCAGCGATTTGACCTGATCCACCACCTCTTCCGGTCCATCGAGCACAAGGCCTATGTATGTTTCGGCAGTGAGAGTCAGAGGCCCTGTTGAAGACAACCAACACTGCTCTATGACTTCCTGCGAGCCGAACAGCGACCATTTATGGTCCAGTCGTCGAGCCCCGGCCTTCCGCAACGCCCATGCCGTGGCTCTGGCCAGACGCGGATCATGTTCAGGTCCGAGAACTTCCGTCGTCATGAGCCCTCACCCTTCAAGCGATACCCCGCCACTACCAAAGTTCGCTTTCCACTCCTAGGCGAACTTCGGGTTCCGACCCGTTGCGGTCGTTGCCGAAAGTCGCCAACCTCAAGCTATGCCGAAGGCTCATCCTCCGCTACCGCTCGAAAAACCCGCTCCTCTGACAGCCGAGGAAGAGCAGTATGTTCTGAAGACCATCCGGGCCTACTACGGAAATGACGCCGTGGTTCGAAACTGGGGGCCAAATCCCCGCCGCCTGATGCTTCATGTTGAAAGCGACCGGGATATCGGCCTCGACCGCTATGAATGTCTCGGACTGCTCATGTGTGAGATTGTCCGCGATCAAATCCTTCTGGATGCTTCAGGACCAAGCGGCAGGTGGAAACAGGATAAGACGGCCTACCGGCAGGGCGTGATCCTTCCAACCCTTACGACCGACTGATCGGCGATGTCCGCTATCGGTGTTCGAGCCCGGGACCGAAATCGACCCATTGCGGACATCCGAGTGCGGCGTTTAGGTGGTCGCTATGGACACCTCAGGCTCTGGCTATGTCTACATCGCGACCAGCGACGGTATCGCCAATTCCTACGTGGGGGTTTCGGCGTCGCTCCTCGATATGGAAGGGATCGCCAAGTATGGTGTCGACAACCTCGTCTGGTTTGAGGGCTATTCAGATATCGCGCTCGCCCAAGCTCGCGCCGATCAACTGGGCAACATGTCGGAAGATCAGCGACGAAGCCTGTTCTTGAAGGGCAATCCTACCCAAGCCGATCTGTCCGCTCGCATCTGGGGCAGCGACAAGGAGGAAGCCTAATGTCCGCTTCCCACCCCGGGAGGACGTCTTCCATGTCCGCTTCGGGCGCTCCGGCCCCTCATCCTCACCCTGTCAATGCCGGGTCCAGATACTGCAGGTTCTCCTCGCGCACCCGGGCCCCCGCCTCGTCATAGAGGAAGGGCAGGAAGGCGAAGCGTTCGCCGCGGGTGACCGGGGTGGCCTCGTGCAGGATCGAGCAGGAGAAGACGCAGGCGCCGCCGGGGGGCGGGCGGTAGGTGCGGTCGCCGAACTCGGGGAAGCGCAGGTCGCCGCCGTCGTAGTCGCTGTTCAGATTGATCGAGACGGCGAAGCGGCGGTGGGCGGTGCCCTTGGTGGTGTTGTCCCGGTGCGGGCGGAAGAAGCCGCCGGTCTCTGAATCGTAGCGGGCGACCAGATAGCGTTCGATGCGCGTCGGCTTGAAATTGAACGCCTTTTCGATCTGGGGGATCAGGCGGCGGTTGAGGCGCGCGACGACCTGTTTCTGCAGCGCTTCGTCCTCGACGATGACGTCGGAGCGGCGCTTGTGCTGGTCGTTCATCATCAGGGTGGTGACCCCGTCGATCTCGCGCATGAAGCCGGACGCCTCGCCGCCGGTCTGGCGATAGAGGGCGATCAGCCGCTCGCAGAAGCCGGGTTCGAAGATGCGGGGCGTGACCAGGACCGGCGCCAGGGCGGGGAAGCCGCCGTGGCGGGCGGGCGGGGGCAGTTTTCCGACATGCTCGATCAGGGCCGGGGCCCCCTCGGGGCCGCTGAGGCTGATGACGTGGAGGGCGGGATCGATCAGGAACCAGCGCTCGGCGTCGGCCGCGTCGTAGCGGGCGGCCGCGGCGCCGTCCTCGTCGAACAGGAAGCGCAGGCCGGGCAGGCTGTCCTGCCGGTCCTCACGCGCCGGGTCGGCGCCGACAATCAGGATGAAGGCGCTGGCGTGGACGTCGTTGAAGACCGGGCGTCGGGCCTCGACCGCGGCGATCGCCCGCTCCACCGCCGGACCGGCGGGGACAACCGCCAGCAACAGATAACGCCCCGCCGCCGTGTCGAAGACATAGCGGGGGTTGGTGACCCCCGGGGCGGAGAAGGTCGGTGCGGGATCGCCGAAAAGCAGGGCCATGCGGCGACGATGCGCGGCATGGCCCGGGGAATTCAAGCCTTGAGCTTACTCGAAGACGCCGCAGGCGATGCGGGCGCCGGCGCCGCCGATGGGCTGGCTGACGTGATCATCGGGGTTGGCGTGGACGAGGAAGGAGAGGCCGTCGGTCGAGGTGACGTCGGTCGTGCCCAGATAGACCTCGGCGTGGACGGATCCGTCAGCGGCCGCATGGACGTTCTGCAGGTCGCCGAGATCGGGGCCCTCCGGGTTCAACAGGCCGTGCGGCATGGTGTGGTCGGCGTGGTTCACGTGGGAGCCCGCCGAGGTGAAGCCGGGGCCTTCGCACTTGCCGACCGCGTGCAGATGGACGCCGTGCCACCCCGTCGGCCAGCCCCGGCCCTCGACGCGGAAGAGCAGGCCGCGCGGGCCGCGGAAGGCGGTGACCATGCCCGCGTCGGCGCCGTCCGCCGTCTTCAGCATGGCGTGACCGACCGGCTCCGGAGCCGCGGCGGGCGGCGGCGTCCGG
>NZ_JBLYQK010000015.1:0-76898 GCF_048799765.1 Brevundimonas sediminis | reverse complement strand
GGTCGCGGCGACGGGCCCGTCCTCGCGGCGGCCCCGGGCCGGGCGATCCCCGCGATCACGGCCGCGGCCGCGCTTGTCGCCCCGGCCGCCGTCACGGCGCGGCTGGTCCTTGATGGCGCTGAAATCGACGCCGTCCAGCGGCAGCTCGACGGGGTCTTTCTTGATGAGCTTCAGCACCTTGTCGAGCGACTTTTCGTCGGCCGGGGTGGCGATCATGAAGGCCTCGCCCAGACGTCCGGCGCGGCCGGTGCGTCCGATGCGGTGCACGTAGTCGTCGGCGTGGTGCGGGACGTCGTAGTTGAACACGTGGCTGACCGCCGGGATGTCCAGGCCGCGGGCCGCGACGTCGGAGGCGACCAGCAGCTTCAGTTCGCCCGAACGGAAGTCCGACAGGGTCTTCATGCGCAGGGACTGGTCCAGGTCGCCGTGGATCGGCGCGGCGTCGAAGCCGTGCGTCTTCAGCGACTTGGCGACGATATCCACTTCCGACTTGCGATTGCAGAAGATGATGCCGTTCTGCACCTCGGACCGCTCGATCAGCATGCGCAGGGCGGTGCGCTTGGCCTTGGGATCGGACGTCGGCAGGCGGGTGATGTACTGGGTGATGGTGTCAGCGGTCTGGGCCGGACGCGAAACCTCGATCCGGGTCGGATCCTTGAGGAACTGCGTCGTCAGACGGGTGATCTCGGGCGGCATGGTGGCCGAGAAGAACAGGGTCTGGCGCTTGGGCGGCGTCAGCTTGAAGATCTTCTCGATGTCCGGGATGAAGCCCATGTCCAGCATGCGGTCGGCTTCGTCGACGACCATCAGCTCGACGCCGGTCAGGAGCATCTTGCCGCGCTCGAACAGGTCGATCAGGCGCCCCGGGGTGGCGATCAGCACGTCCACGCCCTTGTTCAGGGCCGCGACCTGGTCGCCCATGGAGACGCCGCCGATCAGCAGCACCCAGTTCAGCTTGGTGCCCTTGGCGTATTTGGCGAAGCTTTCGGCGACCTGGTCGGCCAGTTCGCGGGTCGGCGCCAGCACCAGGGCGCGGGGCATGCGGGCGCGGGCGCGGCCGGACTGGAGCCGGTCAATCAGGGGCAGGGTGAAGGCGGCGGTCTTGCCGGTGCCGGTCTGGGCGATGCCCAGTACGTCACGGCCGGCGAGGGCGACCGGAATGGCCTGGGCCTGGATGGGGGTGGCGGTCGTATAGCCGGTATCGGCGACCGCCTGCAGGGTCGTGGGCGAGAGGCCCAGCTGAGAAAATTCCGTCATGGGTCCTTGGGACTGTCAAAGGGACGTCCCGCGCATCGGGGCGTCATGCGATGTCGCGGAACCGCCCTGTGCCGTGGGCGAGCGGGCGGCGCGAATTCGCCAGTCCTGTCCCGTAACGTGGGCCGCATATAGAAGCCCCTGCGCCAGAGTCAACTATTCGTGTCACACCGTTCGGGGGTTGGCATAACCTTACAGGCTGTTAATAGTCGGCCCGGGAAGGGTTATCGAGAGGGTAAAACAGCATGCTTCGCACGCTTGCTGCAGCGACCGTCGCTGTCGTCTGTCTGGCCGCCACGCCGGGACAGGCCAATATGAACGCCGCCTTCGGCAACACCGTCGTGTCGCGTTACGCGGACGGCGGCTGGGTCCGGCACTATTTCGACGCGGACGGGTCCTACCGGGCCCGCTGGTCCGACGGGACCAATCTGACCGGCCGCTGGCGGGTCCAGGGCGAGCGGGTCTGCCTGAACAACATCCGTCCGCGCTTCATGTGGATCGACAGCTTCTGCCAGGACATGATCGACGCCGACGTCGGCGACACCTGGCAATCGCGCGACCCGCTGGGCCGTCGCGTGCAGAACTCGCTGGTCGCCGGGCGCCAGTAGGCCCGGCGCTTCCGCCATCGGCGCAAACACAAACGGCCGCTCCCGAAGGAGCGGCCGTTTTGTTTTCATCGCTTGCGATGCAGGGAAACGAGGTGCGCCACTTTCAAGGAAAGTGGCGCGAGTGACGGGGCTCGAACCCGCGACCTCCGGCGTGACAGGCCGGCACTCTAACCAACTGAGCTACACCCGCGTTTCCCGGCCGAAGCGCTGGTGCGCCGCGGCGAGGGGCGTCGTTTAGGCGGGCTCGCCGGGCGCGTCAACAGGTCGTGTCAGGAAAAATTCGGATCAGCGTTTCGCGAGCCCCGGACCGGCCACGGCGGCGGCTTCCGCCGGGGCCGACGGACCCGTCAGACCGCCCTGCGCCGGGGCCTCGATCGCCACGGCGGGCGGGGGCGCCTCGTAGCGAACCCCGACGCCGGGCCCCAGCGGCAGCTCGAAGGCGACCCAGGCGGCCACCATCAGCAGGCCCGCGACGAGGAAGGCCCCGGCGTAGGGAAGCATGGTGGACATCAGCGAGCCGAGGCCGAAGCGGGGATCCCAGCGCTGGGCGAAGGTCAGGATGAGCGGGAAGTAGCTCATCAGCGGCGTGGCGATGTTGGTGACGGAATCGCCCATGCGATAGGCGGCCGTGGTCATCTCGGGGCTGATGCCCAGCAGCATGAACATGGGCACGACGATCGGGGCGAGGGCTGACCACTTCGCCGAGGCCGATCCGATGAACAGGTCGAAGATGCAGGACACCAGCACCACGACGATCAGGAGGAGCGGGGCGGGCAGGGCGATCTGCTGCAGGCCCGCCGCGGCGTTGACCGCGAGAATCGGGCCCAGGCCGGACCAGTTGAACATCGCCACGAAGTGGGCGGCGAAGAAGGCCAGGACGATGTAAGGCGCCAGCTGGGACAAGCCCTCGACCATCATCCGCACCATGTCGCGGTGGGACTTCACCGACCCGGCCCCGGCCCCGAAGGCGCCGCCGGCGACGAAGAAGGTGATGGCGAAGAAGGCCACCAACGAGCGGTAGAGCGGGTTGAAGGTCTGTCCGGGCTCGGCCTCGGCGTCCACGAAGGGCGAGCCGGGCAGGAGGGCGATCAGGGTCCACAGGCCGATCATGCCGAGCACCGCGAGGCCGGCCCAGGCCAGGCCACGCCGTTCCGGCGCGGTGAGGGGCGTCTTCTCGTCGGCCGCGGGCGCGCCGGCGGCGGAGGTGGGCGTCCAGGCGCCGAGGCGGGGCTCGATGATCCGGTCGGTCATGAACCAGACGATCGGAGTGAAGACCAGCACCACGCCGACGATGAAGAACCAGTTGCCGGCGATGTTCACCGAATAGGACGGATCGATCAGGCGGGCGGCCGGCTCGGTGATGCCCAGAATCAGCGCGTCCGAGGCGCCCGGGAAGAGGTTGCCCGCATAGCCGCCCGACACCGCCGCGAAGCCGGCGGCGAGACCGGCGAGGGGATGACGGCCCGCGGCGGCGAAGATGACGGCGGCCAGGGGAATCACCACGACATAGGAGGCGTCCGACGCGTGGTGGGAGACCATGCCGGTCACCACGACCACGGGGGTGAGAATCGCCCGGGGCGCATTCAGCAGGGCGCCGCGGATGGCGGTGGCGAACAGGCCCGATCGCTCGGCGACCGAGGCGCCGTAGATGATGGTGATGACAATGCCCAGCGGCGGAAACTCCGACAGCGTCCGGGGCATGCCGATGATGAGTCGCTCAAGATTCTCCGGCGAGAGCAGGCTCTGGGCCGCCAGGGTGTCCCCGGTGACGGGGTTGACGGCCGACCAGCCCAGGCCGGAGCCGATCAGGCTGAGGATGACCAGTCCGAGGATCAGCCAGAGGAACAGGAAGACCGGGTCCGGAAGGCGGTTTCCGATCCGCTCGACCGTGTTCAGAACCCGTGCGCCGATAGCCATTCGCCTCTCCCCGGACGATGAAGTTTACGTGACGCGAGGGGACGCGACGGGGGCGGGCGGCGCAAGGGGAACGACGTGCGACCAACTGTCCGTAAAGCTGCGAACCATTCTCAATAAAATCCTTTCATCGCATGGGTTTGAACCGCGGGCGATCCGGGTCTAGAAAGCGCCGAATCCGCCCCTCCCTCTGTGGCGGACGAGGTCCAAACGGATGAATGCATTCCTTCTCGAATATCTGCCGATCGTGATCTTTCTCGGGATCGCGGCGGTGCTCGGGCTCGGCTTCATGCTGGCCGCCTGGGTGCTGGCCCCCAAGAACCCCGACTCGGAGAAGCTGTCCGCCTATGAGTGCGGCTTCAACGCGTTCGACGACGCGCGCATGAAGTTCGATGTGCGGTTCTATCTGGTGTCGATCCTCTTCATCATCTTCGACCTGGAAGTGGCCTTCCTGTTCCCGTGGGCGGTGTCGATGTTCGACCTGTCGCACGCCGGGATGGTCTTCGCCTTCTGGTCGATGATGGTCTTCCTCGGCGTCCTGACCGTCGGCTTTATCTACGAATGGAAGAAGGGCGCGCTCGAATGGGAGTGACGACCAACAACGTCCCGCTGATCGGCATGGGCAACTCCGGCGCGTCGCCGGTGGGCCCGGGCTCGACCTCGCCGGTGGCCTACGGCCTCGGCGCGCGTTCGACCGTCGAGGGGTACGATCCGGCGATCCACGACAAATTCTTCGAGGCGGTGAACGCCGAGCTCGGTGAGCGCGGCTTCCTGACGACCTCGCTGGACGACGTCATCAACTGGGCCCGCACCGGCTCGCTGATGTGGATGACCTTCGGTCTGGCCTGCTGCGCCGTGGAGATGATGCAGGCCTCGATGCCGCGCTTCGACATGGAGCGCTTCGGCATGGCCCCGCGCGCCAGCCCGCGTCAGTCGGACCTGATGATCGTCGCCGGCACCCTGACCAACAAGATGGCCCCGGCCCTGCGCAAGGTCTACGACCAGATGCCGGACCCGCGCTACGTCCTGTCGATGGGCTCCTGCGCCAACGGCGGCGGGTATTATCACTACAGCTACAGCGTTGTTCGCGGTTGTGACCGGGTCGTGCCCGTGGACGCCTATGTGCCCGGGTGCCCGCCGACGGCGGAGGCGCTGCTGTACGGGCTGCTGCAACTGCAGAAGAAGATCCGTCGTACGGGGACCATCGACCGATGACCTCTCTGGTGAAACAGCAAGAGCTGGAAACCGCCCTGACCCCGCTGGGCGCCGAGATGGTGGCCGAGCTGGGCGTGCAGGCGCAGGTGGCCTTCGGCGAGCTGACGCTGGTGGCCGAGCGCGACCGGATCGTCGAGGTGCTGACGGCGCTGAAGACCCGTTTCGGCTTCCAGCAGCTGCTGGACCTGTGCGGCGTCGACTTCCCGGATCGCGAGGAGCGGTTCGAGGTGGTCTATCACCTGCTGTCCCTGACCCGGAACGCGCGCCTGCGCGTGAAGGTGACGACGGACGAGGTGCAACCGGTGCCGAGCGTGACCCCGGTCTATCCCTGCGCCGACTGGTTCGAGCGCGAGGCGTTCGACATGTACGGCATGCTGTTCTCGGGCCACCCGGACCTGCGCCGGCTGCTGACCGACTACGGCTTCCAGGGACATCCGCTGCGCAAGGACTTCCCGATGACCGGCTATGTCGAGGTGCGGTACGACGAGGAACAGAAGCGGGTCGTCTATGAACCCGTCAAGCTGACCCAGGAATTCCGCAACTTCGACTTCCTGTCCCCGTGGGAAGGCGCTGAGTATCCCGCCCCGGTCCTGCCGGGCGACGAGAAGGTGAAGTGATGGCCGAAGGTTCGAGCATTCCGGCTCCGATCGGCGCCACCGACGTCTTCGACGACATCGACGACGGCCGCACCGCCCACGCCCGGGCGATGGACGATCGCAAATTCACCATCAACTTCGGCCCGCAACACCCGGCCGCGCACGGCGTGCTGCGTCTGGTGCTGGAGCTGGACGGCGAGCTGGTGACCCGCGTCGACCCGCACATCGGCCTGCTGCACCGCGGCACCGAGAAGCTGATGGAGGCGCGGACCTATCTGCAGAACGTGCCGTACCTGGATCGCCTCGACTACGTCGCGCCGATGAACCAGGAGCACGCCTTCTGTCTGGCGATCGAGAAGCTGCTCGGCGTCGAGGTTCCGTACCGCGCCCAGCTGATCCGGGTCCTGTACTCGGAAATCGGCCGCATCCTGAGCCACCTGCTGAACGTGACGACCCAGGCCATGGACGTCGGCGCCCTGACGCCGCCGCTGTGGGGCTTCGAGGAGCGCGAGAAGCTGATGGTGTTCTACGAGCGCGCCTGCGGCGCTCGCCTGCACGCCAACTATTTCCGTCCGGGCGGCGTCCACCAGGACCTGCCGATGGACCTGATCGACGACATCGGTCGCTGGTGCCAGACCTTCCCGGCGGCGCTGAAGGACATCGAGTCCCTCGTCACCGAGAACCGCATCTTCAAGCAGCGCAACGTCGACATCGGCGTGGTGTCGAAGCAGGAGGCCCTGGACTGGGGCTTCACCGGGGTGATGATCCGCGGCTCGGACATTCCGTGGGACCTGCGCAAGTCGCAACCCTATGAGTGCTACGCCGACCTGGAGTTCGACATCGCCGTCGGCAAGAACGGCGACTGCTGGGACCGCTACCTCTGCCGCATCGAGGAGATGAAGCAGTCGGTGCGGATCATGGAGCAGTGCATCCACAAGCTGCGCAACTGCCCCGGCGAGCCGGTGATGGTCGAGGACAACAAGATCGTCCCGCCGCGCCGTGGCGAGATGAAGCGCTCGATGGAAGCGCTGATCCACCACTTCAAGCTCTACACCGAAGGCTTCCGGACGCCGGAAGGCGAGGTCTACGCCTCGGTCGAGGCGCCCAAGGGCGAGTTCGGCATCTATCTGGTGTCGGACGGCACCAACAAACCCTGGCGCGTGAAGATCTCGGCGCCGGGCTTCCGCTCGCTGCAGGCGATGGACTGGATGAACCGCGGCCACATGCTGGCCGACGTGTCCGCCATCCTCGGCTCGCTCGACATCGTTTTCGGAGAAGTGGACCGATGAGCGTTCGTCGTCTCGCCAAGGACCAGCCTGAGTCGTTCGCCTTCTCGAAGGCGACCAAGACCAAGGCGGAATGGTGGATCAGGAAATATCCCGAGACCCGTCGCCAATCGGCGGTGATCCCGGTGCTGTGGCTGGTCCAGAAGCAGGAAGGCTGGGTGTCGGAGCCCGCCATCCGCGCCGTCGCCGAACTGCTGGGCATGCCGTTCATCCGGGTGCTGGAGGTCGCGACCTTCTACACCATGTTCATGCTGGAGCCGGTCGGCTCGGCGGCGCTGATCCAGGTGTGCGGCACGACGCCGTGCATGCTGCGCGGCGCCAACGACCTGATGGACGTCTGCAAGAAGAAGATCGGCCCGAAGCAGACGCTGAGCGCCGACGGCCGCTTCACCTGGGAAGAGGTCGAGTGCATGGGCGCCTGCGCCAATGCGCCGATGGCCGCGATCAACGACTACTATTTCGAGGACCTGACGCCGGACAATCTGGCCCAGATCATCGACGACTTCGCCGCCGGCAAGACGCCCAAGCCGGGTTCGCGCGTCGGTCGCCATACGTCGGAGCCGGAAGGCGGTGCGCGCACCCTGACCGACCCGAAGCTGTATGACGGCTCGGCCGCCAAGCCGATCAAGACGCTGCCGAACAGCGAGCCGGTGAAAGCATGAGCCTGCCGGATCTCGACACCGATGAAGGCCGCGCGGCCTACCGGGCCGAGGTGAAGGCTGTCGGCCGCCCGTTCCGGCTGGCCGGCCTCGTGCTGATTCTGCTGGGCGCCGGCTATGTCATCGCCACCCGCTATGACGCCCTGCCGGTGACCCAGTCCCTGATGCTGGTCGCATACGGCTTCGTCGCCGCCGGGTGGGCGCTGTTCCTGTACGCCACCTGGCTGCGCACCCGTCACCACAAACGCCGTCTGGCGGAAGGACTCTAGGAACCATGGTCGGTATCCTCGAAGACAAGGATCGCATCTTCACCAACCTCTATGGTCTCCAGGACTGGGGCCTCGAGGGCGCGAAGAAGCGCGGCGCGTGGAACGCGACCAAGGACATGCTCGACCTCGGTCGGGACTGGATCATCACCAACGTCAAGAACTCGGGCCTGCGCGGACGCGGCGGCGCGGGCTTCTCGACGGGTCTGAAGTGGTCCTTCATGCCCAAGGAAGTGAAGGATCGTCCGCACTACCTGGTCGTCAACGCCGACGAATCCGAGCCCGCGACCTGCAAGGATCGCGAGATCATGCGCCACGATCCGCAGCTGCTGATCGAGGGCTGCCTGATCGCCAGCTTCGCGATGCAGGCCCACGCCTGCTACATCTACCTGCGCGGCGAGTACGTGCTGGAGCGCGAGCGCATGGAGGCCGCGGTCAAGCAGGCCTATGAGGCCAGGCTGATCGGCAAGGACAACGTCCACGGCTGGGACTTCGACGTCTACATCCACCACGGCGCCGGCGCGTATATCTGCGGTGAAGAGACGGCCCTGCTGGAGTCGCTGGAAGGCAAGAAGGGCCAGCCGCGCCTGAAGCCGCCGTTCCCGGCGGGCGCCGGCCTGTACGGCTGTCCGACGACCGTGAACAACGTCGAGTCGATCGCCGTGGTCGGCACCATCCTGCGCCGCGGCGCGGACTGGTTCGCCAGCTTCGGCCGTCCGAACAACACCGGCACCAAGCTGATGTCGCTGGCCGGGCACATCAACACGCCCTGCGTGGTCGAGGAGGCCATGTCGATCCCGCTGCGCCAGCTGATCGAGGATCATGGCGGCGGCGTGCGCGGCGGCTGGGGCAATCTGAAAGCCATCATTCCGGGCGGCGCGTCCTGCCCGGTGATCACCCGCGAACAGGCCGAAGTCGCCCTGATGGACTTCGACTCGATGCGCGAGCTGCGCTCGTCGCTGGGCACGGCGGGCGTCACGGTCATGGACGAGTCCACCGACATCGTGAAGGCGATCGCCCGCATCAGCTATTTCTTCAAGCACGAGAGCTGCGGCCAGTGCACGCCGTGCCGTGAAGGCACCGGCTGGATGTGGCGCGTGCTGGAGCGGATGGCGATCGGCGAGGCCGACCCGTCGGAAATCGACATGCTGCTGGAAGTCTCGACCCAGATCGAAGGTCACACGATCTGCGCCCTGGGCGACGCGGCGGCCTGGCCGGTTCAGGGCCTGATCCGTCACTTCCGCCACGAGATCGAGGACCGCATCTCCACCTACCGCAGCCGCCGCGCGAACTTCGCCGGCCACGCGATCGCCGCGGAGTAGGCATGCGCCTGACCGTCGTTCCGATGCTGGCTCTTCTGGCCCTCGCCGCCTGCGGCGAGCGGACGGACGCGCCTGCCTCGAGTCCGGCGGAGAAGGCGGCGGCCGGGGCGCCGGTCTCGGACGCCACGGTGACGGCCCCGGCGGGGGCGCTGACCGCGGCCGACCTGCGCCGGGTCTGCCGCGCCGGTCTGGCGGCGATCCACGGCCAGGAGGTGTCGGCCATCGCGGTGGACGGCCTCGAGGGCGAGGTGGTGAACCTGTCGTGGCGCGCGCCGGTCGACGGCGGTCGGCGCCGGGGCCAGTGCCGGGTCGACGGCGACATGATCGTCTGGAAGCCGGTCGACGCACCGACGGTCGACGCGAACCGCTGGATGAACCGGTCGGGCGATCCGGTGACGCGCTATGTTCTTGACGGCGACGCCGTCACCATCAACACGACCCTGCCGGACGGAACGTCCGCCTCGCAGACGGTCGAGCTGGCCGCGGAGCGTCTGTGATGACCGCGGCGAAGGCTTTTTCGGGGGGATCGGCGCAGTCGCCGGTCCGTAGCTTGTTCAACTGGGGAGTTTGACTATGCGCGGCAAGATTCTGAACTTTGACGACTACACCGGCTCGGGCCTGATCAGCGGCGATGACGGCGGCCGTTACACCTTCACGCGCGGCGGCCTGATGGGCGAGCCGGGCGCCTCGCTGGCCGGGTCGGACGTCGACTTCGAGGTCGTCGACGGCGTGGCGACCAACGTCTATGTGACGTCGACGCAGCGCGTCGCCTCGAGCAGCGAGAAGAACAAGATCGTGGCGGCCCTGCTGGCCTTCTTCCTGGGCACGCTCGGCATCCACAAATTCTATCTGGGCAAGACGACCGCCGGCATCATCATGCTGGTGTGCGGCACCGTCGGCTGGCTGCTGATCCTGCCGGGCGCAATCATGGCCCTGATCGCCTTCATCGAATTCATCATCTACCTGGTCAAATCGGACGAGGACTTCCACCGCGACTACGTCGTGGGGAACAAGTCCTGGTTCTGATCACGTCCGCTTAAGTCAAGAAACGCAGAGGTCGCGGGTAATGCCCATCGCGAAAGTCAACGGCGTCGAGACCGAGTTCGAGCCCGGCATGACCGTGCTCCAGGTCGCCGAGCGCGCCGGGCATGAGATCCCGCGCTTCTGCTATCACGAGCGCCTGTCCATCGCCGGCAATTGCCGGATGTGCCTTGTCGAGGTGAAGCCGGGACCGCCGAAGCCGCAAGCTTCGTGCGCGCTCCCGGCCGCCGACGGCCAGGAAATCTTCACCGACACGCCGATGGTGAAGAAGGCCCGCGAAGGGGTGATGGAGTTCCTGCTCATCAACCACCCGCTGGACTGCCCGATCTGCGACCAGGGCGGCGAGTGCGATCTGCAGGACCAGGCCGTCGGCTACGGCCGCGACGGCTCGCGCTACGCCGAAAACAAGCGCGCGGTCGAAGAAAAGAACATGGGTCCGACGGTGAAGACCTTCATGACGCGGTGCATCCAGTGCACCCGTTGTGTCCGCTTCATCACCGAAGTGGCCGGGGTGCCGGACATCGGCATGATCTCGCGCGGCGAGGACGCCGAGATCACCACCTATCTGGAAAAGAACATCGACAGCGAGCTCTCGGGCAACGTCAACGACCTGTGCCCGGTGGGCGCGCTGACGCACCGTCCGTGGCAGTACCACTACCGCCCGTGGGAGCTGAAGAAGACCGAGACCATCGACGTCATGGACGCGCTGGGCTCGAACATCCGCGCCGACTTCAAGGGCTCGGAAGTGATGCGCGTGCTGCCGCGCGTGAACGAGGGCATCAACGAGGAGTGGCTGTCGGACGTCAGCCGCTACGCCGTGGACGGCCTGCAACGCCAGCGTCTGGATCGCCCGTATGTCCGTGAGAACGGCCGTCTGCGCGCCGCCTCGTGGGACGAGGCCCTGGGCGTCGTGGCCGCCAAGCTGAACGCTGCGTCGGCTGACCGTATCGGCGTGGTCGCCGGCGACCTGCAGGACGCGGAATCGATGAAGGCGGCGCTGGATCTGTTCCGCGCGCTGGGCTCGGCCAACACCGACTGCCGTCAGGACGGCGCCGCGCTGGGCTTCGGTCCGCGTGAAGGCTGGCTGTTCAACAGCGGCCTGCAAGGCATTGAAAACGCTGATGCGATCCTGATCGTCGGCGCCAATCCGCGCACCGAGGCCCCGCTGCTGAACGCCCGTCTTCGCAAGGCCTGGCTGGCCGGAAAGTCCGAGATCGGCCTGATCGGCGAGCAGGCGGCCCTGACCTTCGACTACAACTGGCTGGGCGCCGGTTCGAAGACCGTCGGCAAGCTGCCCAAGGCCGCCGTCGACTTCCTGACCAAGGCCGAACGCCCGGCGATCATCATCGGCGCGGGCGCCCTGACCGGCGAGACCGGTCCGGCCGTGCTGAACGCCCTGGGCGCGCTGGCCAAGAAGGTCGGCGTGGTCAAGGACGGCTGGAACGGCTTCAACGTCCTGCACACCGCCGCCGCGCGCGTCGGCGGCCTGGACATGGGCTTCGTGCCGGGCGAGGGCGGCAAGTCCGCCCTGGAGATGGTCAAGCCGGGCGCGCTGGACGTGCTGTTCCTGCTGGGCGCCGACGAGATCAACGCCACGGCCTCCGACGCCTTCCGCGTCTACCTGGGCTCGCACGGCGACCGCGGCGCGCACGGCGCGGACGTGATCCTGCCGGGCGCCGCCTACACCGAGAAGTCGGGCCTGTACGTGAACACCGAGGGCCGCGTGCAGATGGCCGAACGCGTCGTCTTCCCGAAGGGACAGGCCAAGGACGACTGGGCCGTCCTGCGCGCCCTGTCGGCCCTGGTCGGCCAGACCCTGCCGTACGACACCCTGGACGCCCTGCGTTCGACGCTGATGGCGGACTGCCCGACCTTCGGCCGCATCGACTACCTGCCGACGCCGGCGGCGTTTGACGTGGCCGCGCTGGGCAAGAAGGGCGACCTGGGCGATATCGCCTTCGCCTCGACGGTGCGCGACCCCTATCTGAACAATCCGATCACGCGCGCCAGCGTGACCATGGCCGAGCTGTCCGCCCAGCGGATCGCCCCGGTCGCGATGGCGGCGGAGTAAGGCTCTATGGACTTCTGGACCACTCCTCTCGGCTGGACCCTCGCCACCATCGGCGGAATCCTGCTCGTCACCGTCGGGATCCTGATCTCGCTGGCCTTCCTGCTGCTGGCCGACCGCAAGATCTGGGCGGGCGTTCAGATGCGGAAGGGCCCGAACGTCGTGGGCCCGTTCGGCCTGCTGCAGTCGTTCGCCGACTTCTTCAAATTCGTGCTGAAGGAAATCGTGGTTCCGGCGGGCGCTGACAAGGTCGTCTTCCTGCTGGCGCCGCTGCTGACCTTCATCCTGGCCTTCATCGCCTGGGCGGCCATTCCGTTCGCGCCGGGCTGGGTGATCTCGGACCTGAACGTCGGCATCCTGTACATCTTCGCGGTGTCGTCGCTGGGCGTGTACGGCATCATCATGGGCGGCTGGGCCTCGAACTCGAAATATCCGTTCCTCGGCTCGCTGCGGTCGGCGGCGCAGATGGTGTCCTACGAGGTCTCCATCGGCCTGGTGATCATCAACGTCATCCTGCTGGCCGGGACGATGAACCTGACCGCGATCGTGACCGAGCAGAAGGGCATGTTCTGGAACTGGTTCGTCTTCGGCGGCGGCGCCGGGACCTGGCCGACGATCATCGTCCTGCTGCCGATGGCGGTCATCTTCTTCATCTCGGCCCTGGCCGAGACCAACCGCCCGCCGTTCGACCTTCCTGAAGCGGAGTCGGAACTGGTGGCCGGCTACCAGGTCGAATACTCCTCGACCCCGTACCTGCTCTTCATGATCGGCGAGTACGCCAACATCGTCTTCATGTGCGCCATGATCAGCCTGCTGTTCTTCGGCGGCTGGAACCCGGGCGTGCCGCAGGACTGGCTGGACGCCCTGCCGGGCTGGCTGGAGCAGGGGATCTATCTGGTCACCTTCCTGTTCAAGATCGTGGTGGCCTTCTTCATGATCGCCCTGGTGAAGGCCTTCGTGCCCCGCTACCGCTATGACCAGCTGATGCGTCTGGGCTGGAAGATCTTCCTGCCGACCTCGCTGGTCTGCGTGGTCTTCGTCGCCGCCTGGCGCGTGTTCGTGGTGGGCCACTGATGATCCGCGCGCTCGCCCTTTCCGGTTTGATGCTGACGGCTTCGGTCGTCGGCGGCTGCACCTTCCGGCCGATCGAGCCGGACGTCAGCTCGCCCATGGGCGATCTGGCCCGGGCCGAGCGCGCGCGCGACCGCAATGACCGCAACCACCCGGCCTGCCGGGATGACCGCAGCGAGCGTGACGACCAGCCGGACGGCTGTGATCGCGTGGTGAGGAGGGGCCGATGATCCGTCTGACCCTGATCGCGCTCGCCGCGACCACGCTGGCCGCCTGCGCCGGCGAACCCTATGAGCCCCTGCCGACGTCGCCCTACCAGTGGCAACAGCGTCAGGACCGCATCGAACGTGAGGAGGCCGAGCGCCTCCGGCGTTGCGAGGCGATGGATAAACAGAGCGAGCGATACGCCCGCGAGTGCCCGCGTACCGGAGGCGCGCAATAATGCTGAACCGTCTCGTCCAGGCTGCGAAGGGGGCGTTGCTGGTCGACGCCATCGGCGCTGTCGGCCTGTCGCTGAAATACATGGCCCGCCCGAAGGCGACCGTGAACTATCCGTTCGAGCGGAACCCGCAGTCGCCCCGTTTCCGCGGCGAGCATGCGCTGCGCCGCTATGCGAACGGCGAGGAGCGCTGCATCGCCTGCAAGCTGTGCGAGGCCATCTGCCCCGCCCAGGCGATCACCATCGAGGCCGAGCCGCGCGCTGACGGCAGCCGCCGCACGACCCGCTACGACATCGACATGGTGAAATGCATCTACTGCGGCCTGTGCCAGGAGGCCTGCCCGGTGGACGCGATCGTCGAGGGTCCGAACTCGGAGTTCACGACCGAGACGCGCGAGGAGCTGCTGTACGACAAGGAGCGACTGCTCTCGAACGGGGATCGTTGGGAACGACTGATCGCCAAGAATCTGGAACTCGACGCGCCTTACCGTTAAGGCGCAGACGCGAAACGGGGAGGGCGATTCCGAGAGGGGTCGCCGCCCATAACCGAAAGGGGCTCTGGCCTCCGATGTTGCAAGGCATTGCCTTCTATGTGCTGGCGGCGGTCGCCGTGGTGAGCGCCCTTCTGGTGGTCACCGCGAAAAACCCGGTGCACAGCGTTCTCTGGCTCATCCTGACGTTCTTCACGGCGGCGGGCCTGTTCGTCCTGCTCGGCGCGGAGTTCCTCGCCATGCTGCTGGTCGTCGTCTACGTCGGCGCGGTGGCGGTGCTGTTCCTGTTCGTCGTCATGATGCTGGACGTCGACTTCCTGCGGCTGCGCGAGGGCTTCGCGCGATACCTGCCGCTGGCGGTGATCGTGGCGGGCGTGCTTCTGGCCGAGATGGTCATGATCTCGCTGGCGACGGTGACCGGCGGGGCCGCGGCCCAGGCGACGGCGCCTGCGGTCGCCGGTCCGGACGCCTCGAACATCGAGTCCATCGGTCGCGTGCTCTACACGGACTACGTCTACTTCTTCCAGGCGGCGGGCATCGTGCTGCTGATCGCGATGATCGGGGCCATCGTCCTGACCCTGCGCCACAAGCCGGGCATCAAGCGCCAGAACGTCGCCGACCAGGTCGGTCGCGACGCGAAGACGGCCATGGAAGTGAAGTCGGTCGCGTCCGGCGCGGGCGTCACCCCGGAGGATCTGGTCTGATGGTCGTCACCCTGCAGCACTATCTGGCGGTCGCCGCCATCCTGTTCACCATCGGCGTGTTCGGCATCTTCGTGAACCGCAAGAACGTCATCATCATCCTGATGTCGGTCGAGCTGATCCTGCTGGCCGTGAACATCAATTTCGTCGCCTTCTCGACCTACCTCAACGACGTGTCGGGGCAGATCATGGCCATGTTCGTGCTCACCGTCGCGGCCGCCGAGGCCGCCGTGGGCCTGGCCATCCTGGTGACCTTCTTCCGTAACCGCGGCGATATCGCCGTGGACGACGCCTCGGTCATGAAGGGCTGATCGTGAACCTGCAGCTCCTCGTCACTCTCGGGATCTTCGCCCCGCTCCTGGGCGCGGCCATCGTCGGCCTGTCGGGCCGCCGGCTGGGCAATGTCCTGTCGCAGTCCATCACCACCGGCCTGCTGTTCTTCGCCTGCGCCGTCGCCTGGACGGTCTTCGGCCAGTGGACCTGGGGGCATCTCGAGCCCTTCACCATCACCCTGGCGCCGTTCATCCACGTCGGCGAGTTCGTGTCGAACTGGTCGATCCGGATCGACGCCCTGTCGGCCACCATGCTGGTGGTGGTGACCAGCGTCTCGTCGCTGGTGCACCTGTACAGCTGGGGCTACATGGCCGAGGACCCGGACAAGCCGCGGTTCTTCGCCTATCTGTCGCTCTTCACCTTCGCCATGCTGGCGCTGGTGACCGCCGCCGACTTCATGCAGCTGTTCTTCGGCTGGGAAGGCGTGGGCCTGGCCTCCTATCTGCTGATCGGCTTCTGGTACAAGAAGCCCTCGGCCAGCGCCGCGGCCATCAAGGCCTTCGTGGTCAACCGCGTCGGCGACTTCGGCTTCGCCCTGGGCATCTTCACCGTCTTCTGGATGTTCGGCACGATCCAGTTCGCCGAACTGTTCCCGATGATCGCCGCCTGGGAAGGCAAGGGCTGGGAGTTCCTGGGCCACACCTGGTCGGCGCTCGATCTGGCGGCCTTCCTCCTGTTCATCGGCGCGATGGGCAAGTCGGCGCAGTTCTTCCTGCACACCTGGCTGCCGGACGCGATGGAAGGCCCGACCCCGGTCTCGGCCCTGATCCACGCCGCCACCATGGTGACCGCCGGCGTCTACATGGTCTGCCTGCTGTCGCCGCTGTTCGAGTATGCGCCGGGCGCCGCCTCGATCGTCGCCACCATCGGCGCGGTCACGGCCCTGTTCGCCGCGACCGTCGGCCTGGCCCAGAACGACATCAAGCGCGTCATCGCCTATTCGACCTGTTCGCAGCTCGGCTACATGTTCTTCGCCGCGGGCGTGGGCGCCTATGAGGCGGCCATGTTCCACCTGTTCACCCACGCCTTCTTCAAGGCCCTGCTGTTCCTGGGGGCCGGTTCGGTGATCCACGGCATGCACCACGAGCAGGACATGCGGAAGATGGGCGGGCTGTGGAAGCTGCTGCCGATCACCTATGCGGTGATGACCATCGGCACCATCGCCATCACCGGCCTGGGCATTCCCGGCGTCGGCGGTCTGGCGGGCTTCTACTCGAAGGACGCCATCATCGAGAGCGCCTTCGCGGCCGCGGCCTCGGGCCACTCGCCGATCGGTCTGTTCGCCTTCCTGATCGGCATCATCGCCGCGGGCCTGACCGCCTACTATTCGTGGCGTCTGGTGTTCATGACCTTCCACAACAAGCCGGTGTGGAAGGACGAGGAGCACGCCCATGCGCACGACGATCATGCGGCGCACGCCCATGACGATCATGCCCATGATGATCACGCGCACGACGACCACGGCCACCACGGTCCGCTGAAGCCGCACGAGAGCCCCTGGGTGATGATCGTGCCGCTGCTGGCCCTGTCGGTCGGGGCGATCGCCGCCGGCTTCGTCTTCGCCCCCTATTTCATCGGGCACCACGAGGGCGAGTTCTGGAAGGCCGCGATCTTCTCGGGTCCGCACAACCACGTCCTGCACGAGGCGCACAATGTGCCGACCTGGGTGAAGTGGTCGCCGCTGGTCATGACCCTGCTGGGCACCTTCGTCGCCTGGTGGCTGTATGTGCCCAAGGAAGGCATGGCCCGCCGGATGGCCGAGCGCGGCAGCCCGGTGCACGCCTTCCTGATCAACAAATGGTATTTCGACGAGCTGTACCAGTTCGTGTTCGTCAAGGGCGCCAAGGCGCTGGGCGACCTGTTCTGGAAGGTCGGTGATGTGAAGATCATCGACGGGGGAGGGCCCAACGGCTTCGCCTGGCTGTCCCGTAAATTCGCCGGCGGACTGGCCCGCTTCCAGTCCGGTTATGTCTACTTCTACGCGTTCGTGATGCTGCTCGGCCTGGCCGGCTTCCTCGCCTTCGCCATCTACTGGTGGGGAGCCTGATCTTGCCCCAGATCCCCTTCATCCTGAGCGTCGTCACCTTCCTGCCGCTGGTGGGCGCCGCCCTGCTGCTGCTGACCCGTCTGGGCGGCAAGGGCTCGGACAGCAGCGCCCGCTGGATCGCCCTGGGCACGACCCTGGCCACCCTGGCGGTCTCGGTCGTCCTGGTGGCCAATTTCGACGCCTCGAGCGCGGCCTACCAGTTCGTGGAGATGGTCCCTTGGTTCGCGGGCGCCAGTTATCACCTGGGCGTCGACGGGATTTCGATCCTGTTCGTCCTGCTGACCGCCTTCCTGCTGCCGATCTGCATCTTGGCCAGCTGGAGCTCGATCAAGGCGCGGGTCGGCGACTACATGATCGCCTTCCTGGTGCTCGAGACGCTGGTGATCGGCGTCTTCACCTCGCTCGACATCTTCCTGTTCTACATCTTCTTCGAAGGCACCCTGGTCCCGATGTTCATCATCATCGGGGTGTGGGGCGGCCAGAACCGGATCTACGCGGCGTACAAATTCTTCCTGTACACCCTGCTGGGGTCGGTCCTGATGCTGCTGGCCATGCTGTGGATGGCGCACACCGCCGGCACCACCAGCATTCCGGAACTGAAGGAATTCGCCTTCTCGCCGGCGGCGCAGCCGATCCTGTGGCTGGCCTTCTTCGCCTCGTTCGCGGTGAAGATGCCGATGTGGCCGGTGCACACCTGGCTGCCCGACGCCCACGTGCAGGCGCCGACGGCGGGTTCGGTCATCCTGGCCGGCATCCTGCTGAAGCTCGGCGGCTACGGCTTCATCCTGTTCAACCTGCCCATGTTCCCGCAGGCGTCGCAGATGTTCGCCCCGCTGGTCTGGACCCTGTCGGCCATCGCCGTGGTCTACACTTCGCTGGTCGCCTTCCGTCAGACCGACATCAAGAAGCTGATCGCCTATTCGTCGGTCGCCCACATGGGCTTCGTGACCATGGGCATCTTCGCCGGCAACGACCAGGGCGTTCAGGGCGCCGTTTTCCAGATGCTGAGCCACGGCCTGATCTCGGGCGCGCTCTTCCTCTGCGTCGGCGTCGTCTATGACCGGATGCACACCCGCGAGATCGCCTTCTACGGCGGTCTGACCAGCCGGATGCCGTGGTTCGCCGCCATCTTCCTGATGTTCACCATGGCCAACGTCGGCCTGCCGGGCACCTCGGGCTTCATCGGCGAGATCCTGACCATGACCGGCATCTACAAGGTGTCGACCTGGACGGCCCTGTTCGCCGCCTCGGGTGTGATCTTCTCGGCGGTCTACGCCCTGACGCTGTACCGCAACGTCATGTTCGGCGAGATCACCAATCCGAAGCTCAAGGACATCATGGACATCGACCGGCGCGAGCTGCTGATCTTCGTTCCGCTGATCGTCGGCACCCTGCTGCTGGGCGTCCAGCCCGGTCTGGTCCTCGACTATACGAACGCCTCCGTTCACGCCCTGACGTCCGCCTATCAACTCGCGATCGGTGGCTGAGACCATGATGCCTGATCTGATTTCCGCCCTTCGCCTCTCGGCCCCCGAGATCTCGCTCGCCGTCGGCGGCCTGGTGCTGCTGATGGTCGGCGCCTTCGCCGGCGAGCGCAGCGCGCGCACCGTGTCCTGGCTGTCGGTCCTGCTGCTGCTGGCCGTCACCGCCGTCACCGTGACCGGCCCGCTGGGGCAGGCGTTCAACGGCGCCTATGTCGCCGATCCGCTGGCCGTCTACGGCAAGGCCGTGATCTTCCTGTCCAGCGCGGTGGCCATCGTCCTGGGCAACGGCTGGATGCATCGCCAGAAGATCGCCCGCTTCGAGTTCCCGATCCTGATCGTGCTGGCCTCGGCCGGCATGGGCATGATGGCCTCGTCGGGCGACCTGATCTCCCTGTATGTCGGCATCGAGCTGCATTCGCTGGCGCTGTACGTGCTGGCCGCCTTCCATCGCGACGACCTGAAGGCGTCGGAAGCCGGGCTGAAGTATTTCGTGCTGGGCGCGCTGTCGTCTGGCCTGCTGCTGTACGGCGCCAGCCTGATCTACGGCTTCACCGGCTCGATGCGCTTCGAGGACATCGCCGCCTACGCCTCGGCCAATCCGTCGACGGGCCTGATCTTCGGCCTGGTGTTCCTGATCTCGGGTCTGGCCTTCAAGGTCTCGGCCGCGCCGTTCCACATGTGGACGCCGGACGTCTATGAAGGCGCGCCGACCCCGGTCGTGGCCCTGTTCGCCTCGGCCCCGAAGATGGCCGCCATGGTGCTGATCGCCCGCACCCTGGAAGGCGCCTTCGCCAACTCGCACCATCAATGGGCCCAGGTGCTGATCCTGATCTCGCTGATCAGCTTCGCCGTCGGCGCCTTCGGCGGTCTGGTGCAGAAGGACATCCAACGCCTGCTGGCCTATTCGTCGATCGCCAACATCGGTTACGCCCTGCTGGGCATCGCTGCGGGCACGACCTTCGGCATCCAGGCGATGCTGCTGTTCATGACCCTGTACATCATCGACCAGTTCGGCTTCTTCGGCCTGCTGCTGTCGCTCAGCCGCAACGGACGTCCGATCCGCAAGATCCAGGACCTCGCCGGCCTGCGCAAGGAACGGCCGCTGACCACGATTGCCCTGACCGTGCTGTCGCTGTCGGTGCTGGGCATGCCGCCGCTGTCGGGCTTCTGGGCCAAGTACTATGTCTTCGGCGCCGCCGCCGAGGCCGGCTTCTGGGTTCCGGCCGCGGTCGGTCTGGTGGCCTCGGTCGTGGCCGGCTTCTACTACCTGCGCATCATCAAGGTGATGTGGTTCGACCCGGCCCCGGAAGGGACCGCGCCGACCGACGCCGCGCCGGTGGAAGCCAGGAGCATCGCCCTGGGCGCCGCCGCCTTCAGCTTCCCGCTGGTCATCGTGGCCCTGATCTGGCTGGTTCCGGCGGCCGAGCGCGCCGCCGTGGGCTTCGGGGTCGGCTAGGCCTTGGCGGCCGCCCCGGTCCTGCTGCTCGACCAGATCGACTCCACCAACGCCGAGGCCCGCCGCCGGGCCGAGGCGGGCGAGACCGGCCCGCTGTGGATCGCCGCCCACCGCCAGACGGCCGGGCGCGGTCGACGGGGCAGGGCGTGGGAAGGCCGCACCGGCAACCTGTTCAGCACCCTGCTGACCACCACCCGCAAGACCCCCGCCGAGGCGGCGCAGGTCACTTTCATCGCGGCCCTGGCCGTGGCGGATCTGCTGGACCGCTATGCGCCGCCGTCGCTGGTGACGATCAAATGGCCCAATGACGTGATGCTGGCGGGGGTGAAGACCTGCGGCATCCTGGTCGAGTCCGGCGCCCCTGCCGATGGCGGTCTGTGGCTGGCCGTGGGGATCGGCGTCAATCTGGCCGAGGCGCCGGAAGGGACCGAGCGTCCGGCGACGGCCCTGTCGCACCATCTGTCCGCCGACCATGTCGCGCCGCCGACGGTGGAGCGGGCGGCGGAAGACCTGGCCGCGACCTTCGGCGTCTGGTTCGACCGCTGGGAGACGCTGGGCTTCCCGCCGATCCTCGACGCCTGGGCGGCGCGGACAAAGGGGCTGGACGGACCGGCCGTGGCGCGACTGGGCCATGAGACCGTCGAGGGGCGGGCCGAGGGTGTCGCGCCGGACGGGGCGTTGAAACTGAGGCTGGCGGATGGTTCGCTGCGGCTGATTTCGGCGGGCGACGTGTTTTTCGGGGAGACCCACTGATGCTGCTGGCGATCGAGCAGGGCAACACCAACACGCTGTTCGCCGTCCACGACGGGACCGAGTGGATCGCCCAGTGGCGCGCGTCCACCGACTCGCAGCGGACGGCGGACGAATATGCGGTCTGGCTGGCGCAGCTTCTGACCACGCGCGGGCGGACCCTGGCGGACCTGACGGGGTGCATCATCTCGTCCGTGGTGCCGCAGTCGATCTTCAACCTGCGCAACCTGTCGCGTCGTTATCTGACGGTCGAACCGCTGGTGATCGGGGACAATGTCGATCTGGGCATTCCGGTGCGCATCCTGAAGCCCAGCGAGGCGGGGGCGGACCGGCTGGTCAACGCCATCGGGGCGCACCTGCTGTATCCCGGCGACCTGATCGTCATCGACAGCGGCACGGCCACGACCTTCGACGTCATCGCCGCCGACGGCGCCTTCGAGGGCGGGATCATCGCCCCGGGCGTGAACCTGAGCCTGCAGGCGCTGCACGAGGCCGCCGCAATGTTGCCCCGCATCGCCATCCAGAAGCCGGACAAGGTGATCGGCAAGGACACCGTCTCGAACATGCAATCGGGCGTGTTCTGGGGCTATATCGCCCTGATCGAGGGCCTCGTGGCCCGGATCAAGGCCGAGTGGGGCAAGCCCATGACCGTCATCGGAACCGGGGGCGTGGTCTCCCTGTTCGAAGGCGCGACCGACAGCATTGACCGGTTCGATCCGGACCTGACCATCCGCGGCCTGCTCGAAATCTGGCGGCGGAACACCCACATCAAGGGCCAATGACCAAAACCAGATCCAAAGAAAACGAACTCGTCTTCCTGCCGCTGGGCGGCTCGAACGAGATCGGCATGAACCTGAACGCCTACGGCTACGGCCCGGCCGAGAACCGGAAGTGGATCGTCGTCGACGTCGGCGTGACCTTCGGCGACAATTCCACGCCCGGCGTCGACGTGATCGTGCCCGATCCGACCTATCTCGAAGGCGAGGACATCGTCGGCATCGTGCTGACCCACGCCCACGAGGACCACATCGGCGCCCTGGGCTGGCTGTGGCCGCGCATCAAGGCGCCGTTGTACGCCACGCCGTTCACCGCCTTCCTGATCCGCGAAAAGCTGCGCGACGCGGGCCTGCTGGACCGGGTGACCCTGCATGAGGTGCCGCTGGGCGGGCAGATCGACCTAGGCCCGTTCAACGTCGAGATGGTGACCATCACCCATTCGATCGCCGAGCCGAACGGCCTGGCTATCAAGACCCCGCTGGGCACGGTGCTGCACACCGGCGACTGGAAGATCGACAACGATCCGGTCGTGGGCGAGCGCACGGACGTCGACACCATCAAGCGCCTCGGCGACGAGGGCGTTCTGGCCATGGTCTGCGACTCGACCAACGTCTTCCAGGAGGGCGTGGCGGGTTCGGAAGGCGATGTGAAGGTCGCGCTGGCCGAACTGATCTCGAGCCTGAAGGGCCGGGTCGCTGTCGGCTGCTTCGCGTCGAACGTGGCGCGGATGGACAGCGTCATCCGCGCCGCCGAGGCCGCCGGGCGCCGCGTGGTTCTGGCAGGTCGCTCGATGCACCGCATCACCGCCGCCGCCAAGTCGGTCGGCATGCTGTCGGATCTCCAGCCCTTCCTCTCGGAAGAGCAGGCGCGCCAGTGGCCGGCGGACGAGATCCTGTACCTGTGCACCGGCAGCCAGGGCGAAAGCCGCGCGGCCCTGTCGCGCGTCGCCGAGGGCTCCCACCCTTTCATCAAGCTGGGGCCGGGCGATCACTGCATCTTCTCGTCCCGGGTGATCCCGGGCAACGAACTGGCCATCGGCCGGCTGCAGGACCGCCTGTCCGAGCGGGGCGTGCGCATCTACACCGAGAAGGAACACCGGGGCATCCACGTCTCGGGCCACCCGTGCCGGGACGAGCTGCGCCAGATGTACCAGTGGGCGCGGCCGCAGATCGCCGTGCCGACCCACGGGATGCGTCGTCACCTCGCCGAGCATGCCCTGCTGGCCAGGGACATGCAGGTGCCGGAGACGGTCACCCCCCGCAACGGCGACATGGTGCTGCTGGCCCCCGGACCGGCGCGGATCATCGATGAAGTGCCCTCGGGCCGCCTGTTCGTGGACGGCGGCATGCTGGTCGAGGAGGCGGGCGAGGCTCTGCGCGAGCGCCGTCACGCGGCCTCGAACGGGGTCTTGATCGTCAGCTTCGCCATGGACCGTCGCGGGAAGATCGTCTCGGACATCGACGTGCGCGGCCTGGGCCTGCCCGGCGACGAGGACAGCCCGCTGGGCGACATCCTCGACAGCATGGCGGAGCGGGTCGAACAGGTAGTGCGCGGCCTGAAGGGCGACGCCCTCGAGGACGAACTGGTGGTCGAACAGGCCGTTGCGCGCGCCCTGAAGAAGGCCAGCCAGTCGGTCTGGGATCGCCGTCCGATCGTCGAGACGATTATCCTGCGTCTTTAGGACAGGGCTTTGAAGCGGGCGAGGAGGTTCCTATAAGGAGCCGATTCCCCCGCCCAAGGTCTGCCCCATGCCCGACGTTCCGTCCGAGTTCCGCTACAAACGCGTCCTGCTGAAGGTCTCGGGCGAAGTGCTGATGGGAGACCAGGGCTACGGCATCGACATGAAGACCGTGGCCTCGGTGGCGGAAGCCATCGCCGAGGTGGCCCGTGAGGGCGTCGAGATCTGCCTGGTCATCGGCGGCGGCAACATCTTCCGCGGCCTGTCCAAGGCGGCCGGCGACATGGACCGCGCCTCGGCCGACTACATGGGCATGCTGGCGACGGTGATGAACGCCCTCGCCATGCAGGCGGCGCTGGAGAAGATCGGCGTCCAGACCCGGGTGCAGAGCGCCCTGACCATGAACGCCGTGGCCGAGCCCTATGTGCGCCGCCGCGCCCTGCGCCATCTCGAGAAGGGCCGGGTGGTGATTTTCGCCGCCGGCGTCGGCGCGCCGTTCTTCACCACGGACTCGGGGGCCGCCCTGCGCGCCGCCGAAATGGGCTGTGACGCCCTGCTGAAGGGCACCAGCGTGGACGGCGTCTACACCGCCGATCCCAAGAAGGACGCGAACGCGACCCGTTACGACACCCTGAGCTATCACGACGTGCTGGCGCGGGACCTGAAGGTCATGGACGCCTCGGCCGTGGCCCTGATGCGTGACTCGGGCATCCCGATCGTGGTCTTCTCGATCCGGGAGGACGGCTCGTTCCGCAACGCCCTGACCGGCAAGGGCGCCTTCACCGTCATCAGCGCAGACGGCAAGGCCGCCTGACAACCCTATAAGAACCCGAAAGAAACGATCATGGCCAAGCCCGATCTCAAGACCTACCGCGACCGCATGGACAAGGCGGTCGACGCCCTGAAGGAAGAATTCGCCGGCCTGCGCACCGGCCGGGCCAACGCCGGCCTGCTGGACCCGGTGCGGGTCGAGGCCTACGGCTCGACCTCGCCGCTGAACGCGGTGGCCGCCATCAGCGTGCCGGAGCCGCGCCTGATCTCGGTCAGCGTCTGGGACAAGGGGATGGTGGTCTCGGTCGAGAAGGCCATTCGCGCCGCCGGCCTGGGCCTGAACCCGATCGTCGACGGCCAGACCCTGCGCATCCCGATCCCGCCGCTGACCGAAGAGCGCCGCAAGGAATATGTGAAGCTGGCCGGCAAATACGCCGAACAGCAGAAGATCGCCGTCCGCAACGTGCGCCGCGACGCCAACGACGACCTGAAGAAGGCGGAGAAGGCTTCGGACATCAGCCAGGACGAGCAGAAGAAGATGGAAGCCGACGTCCAGAAGGACACGGACGCGGCCATCAAGCGCATCGACGAGGCCTTGAAGGCCAAGGAAGTTGAGATCATGCAGGTCTGAGGGGGCCGCCGGAGGATAGACGAGGCATGAGCGCCGAAGACGACAGTCCTGCCCCCGCCGGGCCGCGCCATGTCGCGTTGATCATGGACGGCAACGGCCGCTGGGCCGAGGCGCGCGGCCTGCCGCGTGCGGTCGGACATCGCGAGGGGGTTCAGGCGCTCAAGCGCACGATCCAGGCGGCGCCGAAGCTGGGCGTCCGGTGCCTGACGGTGTTCGGCTTCTCGACCGAGAACTGGCAGCGTCCGGCCGACGAGGTGTCGGACCTGATGGGGCTGGTGCGGACCTATGTCGGCAGCGACCTGAAGCGGCTGGAGAAGGAAGGGGTGCGGCTGCGCATCCTCGGCCGCCGCGAGGGCCTTCCGGACGATATCGCGAAGATCGTCGACAAGGCCGAGTCCACGACCGCGCACAATGAAAAATTCCTGCTGCAGGTGGCCTTCAACTACGGCGGTCGCGCCGACATCGTCGATGCGGCCCGGCGCTATGTGGCGCGCGTGCAGGCGGGCGAGGCGGTCGAGCCGCTGGACGAGGCGGCGCTGGGCGCGGGCCTGTCGACGGCCGGCGGGCCGCCGGTGGACGTGATCGTCCGCACCTCGGGCGAATACCGGCTGTCGAACTTCCTGCTGTGGGAAGCCGCCTACGCCGAGCTGGTCTATCAGGACATTCTCTGGCCCGACTACGGCGAGGCCGCCCTGGCCGATGTGGTCGAGCAGTTCCGCAGCCGGGATCGCCGCTTCGGCGGCCGGCCCGCCGTGCGCGGGGCCGTCTGATGGCGATGTCGGCGCGGGAAATCGGGTTGAGGACCGTGTCGGGCATTGTGCTGGCCGGCGCGGCCGGCCTGGTGATCTGGGCCGGCGGGGTCTGGTTCCTGGGGATCATGCTGGTCGCCTGCGCCCTGCTGTCGATCGAATGGGCGATGATGAGCGCCGCCCGGGCCTGGCGGCTGATGGCGGGCGCGATCGGGCTGGGTCTGTTCGCCGCCGTGATCTCGGCCTTCGTCGGGCAGTTGTCGCTGGCGCTGGTCATGCTGGTCTTCTGCGCGGCGGCCGCGGGGCTGTTCGCGCGCAGCCGGGGGCAGGAGGCGCTCGACGCCTCCTATGGGGTCCTCTACCTCGGCTGGCCGTCGATCCTGCTGATCTGGCTGCGCAACGGCGACACGCCGGCGGACCCCCACATGGGGCTGTACTGGACGATCTTCGCCTTCATGACGACCTGGACGGCCGACAGCCTGGCCTATCTGGTCGGCTCTTCGGTGGGCGGGCCGAAGCTCTGGCCGCGCTTCTCGCCGAACAAGACCTGGTCCGGCTTTGTCGGCGGGCTGGCCGGCGGCGCTGTCGCGGGGGCGCTGATGGGCGTCTTCCTCGACATGGGCATCGGCCTGTGGGGCGCCCTGCTGGGGCTGGCCGCGGCCGCCGCGACGATGGCGGGCGATCTGTGGGAGTCGGCCCTGAAGCGTCGCTACGGGGTCAAGGACGCCGGCAAGCTGATCCCGGGCCACGGCGGACTTCTGGACCGTGTCGACGGCCTGATGTTCGCCGCCGTGGTTGTGGCCTGCGGGCGTCTGGTCAGCCTGTGGCTGAACGGAGGCGGGGCGTGATCCGTCGTCGCGTCACGGTGCTGGGGTCGACCGGGTCGGTCGGCTGCTCCACGCTGGACCTGATGGATCAGGCCGAGGCGGGCGGGGCAGGGGGCTTCGAGGTCGAGGCCCTGACCGGCGGCGCCAATATCGCCCGGCTGGCGGAACAGGCCCGGCGCTGGAAGCCGAAGGTCGCGGTCACCGCCGATCCGGCGCGCCTGGACGACCTGCGCGACGCCCTGGCCGGCACCGGCGTCGAGGCTGCGGCGGGCGAGGCGGCGATCACCGAGGCGGCGACCCGGCCCGCGGACTGGGTCATGGCGTCGATCGTGGGCGCGGCCGGGCTGAAGTCGGCGTGGGCGGCGGCCGGGACCGGCGCGACCCTGGCGCTGGCGAACAAGGAAAGCCTGGTCTGCTGCGGTCCGGCCCTGATCGAACGGGTCAAGGCGTCCGGCGGTCGGCTGATCCCGGTCGATTCCGAGCATTCGGCCATTTTTCAGGTCTTTCCGCATGAGGCGCCGGAGCAGGTGTCGAAGCTGACGCTGACGGCGTCGGGCGGCCCGTTCCGGACCCGCGCGGCCTCCGACATGGCGTCGATCACGCCCGAGCAGGCCGTGGCCCACCCCAACTGGAGCATGGGGGCCAAGATTTCGGTCGACAGCGCCAGCATGGCCAACAAGGGCCTCGAGATGATCGAGGCGGCCTATCTATTCGACATGCCCGCAGGTCGGATCGACGTTGTGGTGCACCCGGAATCGATCATTCACAGCACCGTCGAGTACGTGGACGGCTCGACCCTGGCCCAGATGGGGCCGCCGGACATGAAGACGCCCATCGCCTGCGCCCTGGCCTGGCCGGACCGGCTGCCCTGGCCGGCGCCCCGGCTGGACCTCGCGGCGCTGGGGCGTCTGACCTTCGAGGCGCCGGATGAGGAGCGTTTTCCGATGCTGAGGCTGGCGCGCGAGGCGCTGCAGGCGGGCGGCGCGGCGCCCATCGTGTTCAACGCCGCCAACGAGGTCTCGGCGCTCGCCTTCCTTGACCGCCGACTGGGCTTTCTCAATATTGCCGCAGTCGTCGCCGACACCTTGTCGCGCGTGACGGCCTCGGGGGTGGATTCCGGTTCCCAGAACGCCTGCGACGCGGCCCTGGCCGTGGACGCGCAGGCGCGACGGGTGGCGGAATCGATCATCCGCGGTCTCGCAGCAGCGGCCTGACGGCGGAGGACCCTTTTCGGCATGACGGGCTTTATCGGCCAGGCGCTGATCTACATTGTGCCGTTCCTGCTGGTGCTGACGTTCATCGTCACCCTCCACGAACTGGGCCATTTCCTTGTCGCCCGCGCCTTCAAGGTGAAGATCGACCGGTTCTCGATCGGCTTCGGCAAGACGATCGTCAGCCGGACCGACAGGCAGGGCGTCGAATGGCGCATCGCCTGGCTGCCGCTGGGCGGATACGTGAAATTCTCGGGCGACCTGGACGCCTCCAACGTGCCGGACGCCGAAGGGCTGGCCGAGCTGAAGTCGCGGGTGATCGCCGAGCACGGCCCGGGCGCCGAGCGCGACTATTTCCATTTCAAGCCGGTCTGGCAGCGCGCCCTGATCGTGGCGGCGGGGCCGATGGCGAATTTCGCCCTGGCCCTGGTGCTGCTGACCATCCTGTTCAGCGTGATCGGCGAGCAGATCGTGGCTCCCCGCGTCGCCCAGGTCGTACCGGGCAGCCCCGCGGCGGCGGCCGGCTTCCAGCCCCGCGACCTGATCACCGCCATCAACGGCCGCCCGGTCACCGAAAGCGGCGAGGTCACCCAGACCATCCTGCTGTCCGCCAACGACCCCCTGACCTTCACCGTGGAGCGCGGAGACCGCGTGCTGTCGCTGGTCGCGACCCCGGTCCGTCAGCTTGAGGAGGATGCGGTCGCCGGCCGGATGCGTGTCGCGCGCGTCGGCCTGGGTCTCTCGCCGCTGCGTGAAGATTACAGCTATCGCCGCCTGAATCCGTTCGAAGCGGTGGGGAAGGGGGCGGACACGATGGTGTCCACCGTCACCACCACCTTCCGCTACCTGGGCCGGATCTTCGTCGGCAAGGAGTCCGGCGACATGCTGAACGGCCCGCTGGGCATCGCCAAGGCGGCCGGCGGGGTCACCAAGCAGGCCGTGGCCCATGAGGCGCCGCCCGCCATGCTGGCTCTGAACCTCCTGCTGACGATGCTGAACTTCGCAGCCATAATTTCGATCGGAATGGGTATTGTTAATCTGCTTCCGATTCCCGTGCTCGATGGGGGGCACCTGGTGTTCTATGGCTATGAGGCTGTGGCGCGCAGGCCAGTTCCCGCCCGTGTTCAGGAGGTCGGCTACCGCGTCGGTCTTGCTTTGCTGGCGGGATTGATGTTGTTCGCAACCTGGAACGATCTCCAGAAGCTGAGTTTGTTCAAATTCCTCGGCGGGCTCGCCTGATGAGCCAACGCCAGCCCCCGATGGTTTCCCGTATGATCCAAAAAGACGCGTCCGCCCTCCGTATCGCCCGCGCCATGAGCCCGAGCCTCGTGGCCCTGGCTGTGGCCGCCGGCCTTGCCGCCCCGGCCTTCGCACAGACCGCGCCGGCGCCGGCGCCGGCGGCAGGAGAGGCCGTCCAGACCGCGCCGCAGGATCAGGCCGTGCCGGCCGAGCGTCCCGAGCGCATCCAGGTCAACCGCATCCTCGTGCGCGGCAACCAGCGCATCGACCAGACCACGGTCCTGTCCTATCTGCCTGTGCAGCCGGGCGACGTCGTGGACGCCGCGGTTCTGGACGTCGCGGTGCGCACCCTGACCCGCACCCAGCTGTTCGCGGACGTGCAACTGGGCGTGCAGCCCAACGGCGACCTGATCGTCGAGATCGTCGAGAACCCGATCATCAACCAGGTCGTGTTCGAGGGGAACCACGCGATCGGCGAGGAGAAACTCACCGAGGAAGTCACCCTGAAGCCGCGCGGCATCTACACCCGCGCCCGCATCCAGGAAGACGTCGGCAAGATCGTTGAACTGTATCGCCTGTCGGGCCGCATCGGCGCGACGGTGACCCCCAAGATCGTGCAGCTCGAGCAGAACCGCGTCGACGTGGTGTTCGAGATCAATGAAGGCGCCGAGACCGGGGTCCGGGCGATCACCTTCCTGGGCAACCAGGCCTTCTCGGATTCGGACCTGCGCGACGTGATGGTCACCAAGCAGTCGCAGTGGTGGCGCCTGTTCACGACCAACGACAACTACGATCCGAACCGGCTGGACTACGACCGCGAGCAACTGCGGAAATTCTACACCAACCGCGGCTACTACGACTTCCGCGTCCTGTCCGCGGTGTCCGAGCTCGCTCCGGATGATTCCAGCTTCGGCATCACCCTGACGATCGACGAGGGGGACCGGTACAATTTCGGGACGGTGAATATCGTCACGGAGAACGACCGTCTGAACGCCGACTTCCTGAAGCGGCTTCTGCCGATCCGGGAGGGCGACCTCTATGAAAGCGACAAGATCGAGACGGCGGTCGACGCCCTGACCTTCGCGGCCGGTTCGGCCGGCTACGCCTTCGTCGAGATCGATCCCGAGTATCACGCGAACCCCGAGACCAATACCGTCGACGTGACGTTCAACATCCGGGAAGGCCAGCGGGTCTACGTCGACCGGATCAACGTCATCGGCAATACCCGCACCCTGGACAACGTCATCCGTCGCGAGATGATGCTGAGCGAAGGCGACGCCTTCAACCGCACCCTGCTGGAGCGGTCGCGCAACAACCTGCGGGCCCTGGGCTTCTTCAAGGATGTGACGGTCGAGGAAGCGCGCGGCTCGGCCGCCGACCGTTCGGTCGTCAACGTCACCGTGCAGGAACAGCCGACCGGCGAACTGTCCGTCGGCGCCGGCTTCAGCTCGGTGGACTCCTTCGTGCTGAACCTGGGCATCACGGAGCGGAACTTCCGCGGTCGCGGCCAGAACGTCGTGGCCCGCCTGGAGTGGGGCTCGCTGCGTCAGCAGATTGATTTCCGCTTCACCGAGCCGAAATTCCTCGGACGCGACCTGCGCGCCGGCTTCGACGCCTTCCACTCGCGCTATGACCTCAGCGAGTACTCGTCGTACGACTATCGTTCGACCGGCGGCGGCGTGCGCCTGTCCTATCCGCTGAACGGCTACACGCTGTTGAGCACCCGCTACTTCCTGAAGAGTGACGAGATCATCGTGCCGTCGAACTACTGTTCGGCGACCGGCGCCGGATCGACGGCGCTGTGCGACCAGGTCGGTTCGTTCCTGAACTCGTCGGCGGGCTACACCCTGCTGGTCGATCGCCGAAACGATCCGGTCCGTCCGACCCGCGGCTGGACCGGCACCCTGCGTCAGGACTTCGCCGGCATCGGCGGGGATGTGAACTACATCAAGACCGAAGCCGACGTGTCGGCCTACTGGGGTATTTCGCCCAGCTGGGTGGTCACGGCCCAGGCCCAGGTCGGCTACGTCACCGGCTGGGGTGGCGATCCGGTGCGGATCAACGATCGCTTCTTCAAGGGCGGCAACAGCTTCCGCGGCTTCGAAACGGCGGGTATCGGTCCCCGGGACCTGACCACCACCGACGCGCTCGGCGGCAATTTCTACGTCGTCGGCACGCTGGAGCTGACGGTGCCGAACTATCTGCCGGAAGAGTACGGCATCCGCACCTCGCTGTTCACGGACGTCGGCACGCTGGGGGTTCTGGACTCCCGCTACACGGTCAACTCCTCCGGCCTTCCGGACAGCAACATCGTTGACGAACTGGCGCTGCGCGCCTCGGCCGGCGTCAGCATCCACTGGCGTTCGCCGATGGGGCCGATCCGCTTCGACATCAGCAAAATTCTCGGCAAGGAAGACTACGACAAGACCGAGTCCTTCCGCTTCTCGACCTCGACCCAATTCTAACCGTGGGACATCGTCCCGCACCAAAGGCCCTGACCATGAAAATGTTTGCTCTCGGCGCGTTCGCCCTCGCCACCCTGACCGCCGGCGCGGCTTCGGCCCAGACCCCGCCGCCCGCCCCGCCGCCGCTGAACCACGGTCCGGTCATCACCGGCGTTTGCATCTACAGCCCGCAAACCCTGCTGGCCAACAGCACCGCCGGCCGCTCGCTGTCGGAAGGCATGCAACGGCTCGCCCAGGAAGTTCAGGGTGAACTGGCGCCGTACGGCTCGTCGCTGGAAACCGAAGCCACCGCCCTGCAACAGGGTGGTCAGGCCGCCGATCCCGACGGTTCGCGCGCCCGCGCCTGGCAGGCCCGCCTGCAGGAGGCCCAGCAGCTGGAACAGCAACGGTCGACCGAGCTGCGCTACACCGAGCGCCTGCAGACCCAGTCGATCGTGAACGCGGCCCGTCCGATCATCGCGGCCCTCTACCAGGAGCGCGGCTGCAGCCTGCTGCTGGACTCCAGCAACGTTCTGGCGGGCAACCCGGCCATGGACATCACCCAGACGGCCATCCAGCGCCTGAACCAGGCCCTGCCGGCCCTCCCGGCCTTCCAGCGCAGCCCGGTCCCGGCTGAACTTCAGCAGTAAGTTCGCGATCCGGAATGCCTGACCCGCGATTTTTTGAAAGCCTGCCGGCGATGGATGTCGCCGGACTGGCGGACAGGATCGGGGCCGAAGTGTTGCGCGGCGGAGATCGAAAGGTCTCCGCCGTTGCGCCTTTGGGGACCGCCGTATCGACCGACGTCGCCTTCATGGGCGGCAGCAAATTCGCCGGGGCGCTGAAAGCCACCGCTGCAGGGTGCGTGATCATCCCGGCCGCCGCGGTGGAGCTGGCGCCCGAAGGCGCATCGGTTCTGGTCTCGCGCACCCCCCAGGCGGCGTGGGCCGCGGCCTCGCTGCTTCTGCATGCGCCGCGGGCGCTCGACACGGCGGCGGACCGCGCGTCTGTCGTCGAGGACGACAGCGTCGTGCTGGAGCCGGGCGTGGTTCTGGGAGAGGGCGCCCGCATCGGACGGGGGACGCGGATCGGCGCCAATACGGTGATCGGTCCCGGCGTCCAGATCGGGCGCGACTGCCACATCGGCCCCAACGTCAGCGTCGGCTTCGCCCTGATCGGTGATCGGGTGAAGCTTTATGCCGGCGTACGGATCGGTGAACCCGGGTTCGGCGCCGCCGGATCGGCGGCCGGCGCGGTGGATGTGCCCCAGCTGGGACGGGTCATCCTGCAGGACAACGTCACCGTCGGCGCGAACACCTGTATTGATCGCGGCGCCTATGATGACACGGTGATCGGCGAGAACACCAAGATCGATAACCTGGTCATGATCGCCCATAACTGCGTGATCGGCCGCAACTGCCTGATCGCGGCCCATACCGGCATCTCCGGCTCGGTCGTGGTGGGAGACGGGGTGATCTTCGGCGGTCAGGCCGGCGTGGGCGATCACCTGAAGATCCACGACGGAGCCCGTATCGCCGGCGGCGCCGGCATCCTGGCGGACGTGCCGGCCGGTGAAACCTGGTCGGGTTATCCCGCCAAACCCATCCGGCAATTCTTGCGCGAGACGGTCTGGGTGTCCAAACAGGCGCTGGGCAAATCGCGCGGGAAGACAGAGCAATGAGCGAAGACGTCAATATTGATTACGCCGAGGTGATGCGGCGCCTGCCACACCGCTATCCCTTCCTGCTGGTCGACAAGGCCGAGGCCTTCGTGCCCGCCACCTCGATCACCGGCATCAAGAACGTCACCCACAACGAGCCGTTCTTCCCCGGTCACTTCCCGATCGACCCGGTCATGCCCGGCGTCCTGATCGTCGAGGCGATGGCCCAGACCGGCGCCCTGCTGATGTCGAAGACGCTGGACGTCGCCGTGGCCGACAAGGTCATCATGTTCATGTCCATCGACGGCGTGCGCTTCCGCAAGCCGGCGCGCCCTGGCGATCAGCTGCGTATGGAGGTCAAGGTGATCAAGGCCCGCGGCGACGCCTACAAATTCCGCGGCGAGACCTTCATTGACGGCAAGCTGGCGGCCGAGGCCGAGTTCATGGCCATGGTCGTCAAGGTCGAGCAGCCGGCCTCCTGATGGCCATCCATCCGACCGCGCAGGTCGATTCCTCGGCCCGGCTGGCCGACGGGGTCGAGATCGGGGCCTGGTCCATCGTCGGGCCCAACGTGGTGCTGTCTGAAGGGGTTCGGGTCGCCAGTCATGTGGTGATCCAGCAGGACACCACGGTCGGGGCGGGCACCACCATCCATCCCTTCGCGGTGATGGGCGGCGACCCGCAGCATGGCGGCTACAAGGGCGAACCGGTGGCGCTGGAGATCGGCGCCAACAACACCATTCGCGAGCACTCGACCTTCAACCGGGGCACGCCGGGTGATCGCAAGCTGACCACGATCGGCGACAACTGCCTGTTCATGACCGGCGCCCACGTCGGCCACGACTGCATCGTCGGCGACAACGTCACCTTCGCCAACAATGCGACCCTGGGCGGGCATGCGCGGATCGGGAACCGGGTCTTCCTCGGCGGTCTGGCGGCCGTGCACCAGTTCGGCCGGGTGGGGCAGGGCGCCATCGTCGGCGGCCTGTCGGCGGTGACCCGCGACGTCATCCCCTACGGCTCGGCCTGGGGCAACCACGTGCGTCTGCACGGCCTGAACCTGATCGGGCTGAAGCGGAAGGGCTACGGCAAGGACGCTGTTCGCCGCCTGCTGGCCGCCTATCGCGACATCTTCGAGGGCGAGGGGCTGTTCTCCGACCGTCTGACCGCCGCGGCCGAGGCCTATGCGGATCTGCCTGAAATTCTCGAGATCATCGCCTTCATCCGCGAAGACACCCGGCGCCCGGTCGCCTTGCCGGAAAGATGAGCGGCAAGCTGGCCCTGATCGCGGGCGGCGGGGCGCTGCCCCTGTCGGTCGCCGCGCGCTGTGAGGCGGAGGGGCGCCCGGTCTTCGTAATCCGGCTGGCCGGGTTCGCCGATCCCCATCTGGCCCACTATCCGGGCATCGACGTGGGGATGGCCGAGATCGGCAAGATCCTGTCGGCGATGAAGAAGGCGGACTGCCGCGCGGTCTGTCTGGCCGGGATCGTCAGCCGACCCGATTTCCGGACCCTGAAGCCGGACTTCAAGGGCGCGACCCTTCTGCCGGGCATCATCAAGGCGGCGACCCAGGGCGACGACGCCCTGCTGCGCAAGATCCTGTCGGTGTTCGAAGCCGAGGGCTATGCGGTCGAGGGCGCCGACGACATTCTGGGCGGCGAGACCCTGCCGTCCGGGGCTCTGGGGAAGATCCGGCCCACGGAGGCCCAGCTGGCCGACCTGCGCAAGGCGCTGTACGTGGCCGAGAAGTCGGGTGAACTGGACATCGGCCAGGGCGCGGTCGTTTGCGACGGACTGGTGCTGGCGGTGGAGGCCCAGGAGGGCACCGACGCCATGCTGATGCGGGTCGCCGGCCTGCCCGCCGACCTGCGCGGCGCGGCGACCGCCCGCAAGGGGGCGCTGGGCAAGGCGCCCAAGCCGATCCAGGATCTGCGGGTCGACATGCCGGTCATGGGCGCGCGGACCATCGAGATGGCCGCCGCCGCCGGTCTTGCGGGTGTCGGCGGGGTGACTGGAAAGCTGATCGTCATCGACCGCGCGGCCCTGATCGAGGCGGCCGACCGGCTGGGCCTCTATGTCTGGGGCGAGGACCGATGAGCCGCCCGCTGAAGATCATGCTGGTCGCCGCCGAGGCGTCTGGCGACGCCCTGGGCGCCGGCCTGGCGCAGGCCCTGAAGGGGCGGCTGGGCGCGGACGTCAGTTTCGTGGGCGTCGGCGGGCCCAGGATGGCCGCCGAGGGCGTGGTCAGTCCGTTCGACATCGCCGACCTGTCCATCCTGGGCTGGCTGGAGGGGCTGAAGGCCTACGGTCTGGTCAAGCAGAGGGTGGCGGACACCGTGGCGCACGCGGTGGCCGAGAAGCCGGACGCCGTCGTCCTGATCGACAGCTGGGGCTTCACCATCCGGGTGGCCAAGGCGCTGAGGGAGGCGCTGCCGGGCGTGCCCCTGATCAAATACGTCGGGCCCCAGGTCTGGGCCTCGCGTCCGGGCCGGGCGAAGACGCTGGCGCAGTCGGTGGACCACCTGCTGGCCCTCTACGCCTTCGACGCCCCGTGGTTCGAGCGCGAGGGGCTGGAGACGACGGTCGTCGGCTCGCAGGCCCTGCATGTGGACATGAGCGCCGCCGACCCCGCCGCCTTCCGCGCGCGCCGGGGGATCGCGCCGGATGCCGATCAACTGCTGGTGCTGCCGGGCAGCCGGCCGTCCGAGATCAGGCTGATGACGCCGGTCTACGAGGGCGCGGTGGCGCGGCTGAAGCAGGCGAACCCGGCGCTGGAGGTGGCGGTCGTGGCCGCCGGCACCGTGGCCGAGGATGTGACCGGCCGGATCGCGGCCTGGCCCTTCCGCGTGCATCTGGTCTCCGAGGCCGAGAAATACGATGCGATGAAGGCCGCGACGGTGGCGCTGGCGACCAGCGGGACGGTCTCGACCGAACTGGCGCTGGCGGGCGCGCCCATGGTCATCGGCTATCGTTTCCAGCCGCTCAGCTATGCGATCATGAAGCCCTTCTTCACGGGCAAGTACGCGACCCTGTTCAATCACGCGGCGGACGAGGAGATCGCCCGCGAGCTGATCCAGAAGGACGCGACGCCCGAGCAGATCTCGGACGAGGTCGCCCGTCTGTTGGCCGATCCCGTCGCCCGCCGCGTACAGGCCGAGCGTCAGACGGCGGCGCTGGACCTGATGGGCCGCAATGCGCCGGACCCGTCCAGCCTCGCGGCCGACGCCGTGCTGCGGGTCATCGCGACGAAGGCGGGGCGTTAGCCGGAGGCCGGCAGGGCGACCGGCGAGGCCGGCGGGCAGTCGTATTTGGCCAGTTCGGCTTCCAGGAGCGGCCGCACCTCGGCGGGCGTCATCGTCGCCAGCCGGTCGAGCGGGATGGTTTCGTTGAGCGTCGCCGCCATGCGCATGCCGAGGTAGTAGCCGAACCGCGGCGGCAGCCGCGGGTCGAGGTCTTGCGGGGTGTCGAAAATCCCAACGGCGTCCGCGCTGTTGAAGGACCTGAAGTGCTGCTTCACCCGACACATCGCCAGCGTCATATTGGCGTCAATGACCCGCCGGATGGGGCGGGGAGTCTCGAGACTGAGGTCCCGGTCGCCCAGTGACGGGTTGAGGCGCGCCCCGACGTAGACCGCCAGCCCCTCTCTCCACAGGCGGCACCACACCTCGCCGCAAATGGAGAAATGCCGCAGGTGGTAGGCATGGAAGAGCTCGTGATCGACGAGGTAGCGGAGCGAGGCTTCAGATTGCAGCCGGGCGGTCGCGTCGGGCGCGAAATACGGAATCGGGCGGTTGTCGCGCGAGAAGACCTGTCCATTGAACCCGAGAGACGGCGCGATCACGACCGCCGTGGGCGCCCTGTACCTCGGGAACAGGGCGGTGAACCGCTCGGTCGAGGCGCCGATGTGGTCCCGCAGCACCGCCGCGTGCCTGGCCGCAAGGGCGGGGTCGGCCTCATAGAGGGCGATCGCATCCTGCGCAGCCAGCAAGTTCCAGCGATCATCCGGGTTGGGCAGAAGGGGCGCGGCCGGGTTCAGGTTCCTGATCCGCTGGACGATCAACCGCGTGCGTTCCGACGCCGGCACATCCGCAGTTTCCCGCAGGGTGGCGTCGTACCACGCCATATGGTCCTCGATCCGGGGCGCGGCCGGCGGCGCCTGCGCCACGGCGGGCCCCGACCAGGCCGTAGCGGCCAGCAGGGCGACACAGGTCAGGCGCAGAAGGAGCATCAGCAGCGGTGTCCGGATCTCGGTGTTCCGCCAGACTGTCATGACGAACCTGGCTGGTGCAATGCCGATCAGGACTGGACGGCGCGCGTGCCGCACCCGATGTTGGCGGGGATGGATCCCGCAGAGATGATCTTCCCCCGATCGACAAGGGACGGCGAGCGCCACGTCGAGCGGAGACGGCGCCGGTGCTGATCCTGATCCCCGGATTGCTGAACGACTCCGACCTCTGGCGGGACCAGGTCACGGCCTTGTCGGACCGGTTCGATCTGCGGGTGGCCGACATCACCCGGGGCGAGACCATGGAGGCGTTGGTCGACGGCGTGTTCGCGCTGTCCGACGGGCCGGTCTCGGTCGCGGGCTTCTCGCTCGGCGGCTATGTGGCCCAGGCCATGCTGATGCGGCATCCGGAGCGGATCGAACGGCTGGCCCTGCTGGACACGGCGTTTCGGCCCGATACGCCGGAGCGCGCCGCCGAGCGGGCGCATCTGACCCGGCTGGCCACGGCCTCGGGCAAGTTTCTGGGCATCGGCGACCGGCTGCTGGGCAGCTATCTGGCGCCGGACCACGTCGCCGACCCGGACATGGCCGGGCGGGTGAAGGCGATGACCCGACGGCTGGGCGCAGAGGTCTTCATCCGTCAGAGCAGCCTGATCCGTGAGGACGGGGCGGCGGCCCTGCGCGCCTTCGCGGGCCCGGCCCTGGTGCTGTGCGGCGAGGTGGACCGGATCACCCCGCCCGAGGGGCATCGCGAGATGGCGGCCCTGCTGCCGAACGCGGAGCTGGTCATCGCCCCCGGCTGCGGCCACCTGACGCCCATCGAGGCGCCGGGGCTGGTCAGCGGCGCGCTGGCCCGCTGGATGGAGCGCTGAGATGGCGCGCGCCCTGAGCCCCCGCCGGGCGGCCGAGGTGCGCGCGGCGCTGCAGATCGCCATCGGCGCGGTCGCCGCCTTCTATCTGGCCACGGCGCTGAAGCTGCCGCACGCCTACTGGAGCGTGATCTCGGCCATCGTGGTGATCCAGACCAGCGTCGGGGGCAGCGTGCTCATCGTGGCGCGGGACCGGGCTCTCGGGACGCTGGCCGGCGCCGTCGTGGGCGGACTGGTGGCCTTTGTCCGCCCCGAAGGCGTCAACTGGATGATGGCGGGGCTGGCCGCTTCGGTCGCGGGACTGGCCTTCTTCAGCCCCGGGCGGCCCTGGTTGAAGGTGGCGCCGGTGACCGCGGCCATCATCATCGCGGGCAGCGCGGGGCCGGAGGGGCCGGCGCAGCTGGCGCTGGACCGGGTGATGGAGATTCTGGTCGGCAGCGGCGTCGGCGTGATCGCCATCCTGCTGCTCTTCCCCCGCCACGCGCGCCAGGCCTTCAAGCTGCAGGCGTTGGAGGCGGCCGGGAAGGCGGCGGAGCTGCTGGCGCTGGTGATGACGGGCGCGGCGGCGGATGGAGCGGAGCTGTCCCGGCGACATGCGGACCTGAAGAAGCGGCTGGATGCGCTGGGGCAGGCGGCCGGCGCGGTCATCGACCTGCCGGGCGCGCAGAAGGAGACGGCGGACCGGGCGGCGCTGGTGCGGACCTTCTGGCGTGTCCGGAGCGACATCGTCATCCTGGGGCGCGGTTTTCAGGCCGAGGGCGCGCTGGACCGGCTGGGACCGTGGGGCGAGGCCACGCATGCGGCCGTCCGGCGACTGGAGAGCCTGTCCCGGGGGCAGGCGACCGAATTTCTGGGCGACATCGATCCGACCCTGAAGCGGGGCGGTGAGGAGGGCGATCTGGCCCGGGGCGCGGCGGCCATCGGCCTGACCCACATGCACCGCGACCTCGATGACCTGATTGCCCGTTTCCGCGACCTGCATCTGATCTAGACGCGAGCGTGCGGACCCCACATTCTGGTGCGCGACGCGGGGCTCTCCGGGCTCTGGAAGAGGATGGACCGATGAAGCCGCCCAAGAAGAGCGAAACGATCGAGGTTCGGGTGCCCTACGGCGCCAAGACGGCCTTCGCCGATCATTGCCGCCGCAACGGCCAGACCGTCAGCGAGGCGGTGCGGACCTTCATGGAGCGCGAGATCGGCGACGGGCCGGTCGGGCGGGGGCGCGCCCGTCTGTGGCACGCCGTCGCGGCGCTGGCGGCGGGTCTGGCGCTGGGCGCGGTCGCCGCCCCGTCCCTGGCCCAGACGCAGGCCCATCACGGCTCCCGCGCGGCGTTCGATCAGCTGGACCGCAACGGCGACGGCGCGATCAGCTTTGACGAGTTCCGGCGCTGATCAGCGCACCGGTTTGAAGAATCGCCCGGCCTGCAGGTTGAACCAGGTCCAGGGCTTGAACAGCCCGGCCCCCGGCTTCCAGGAGGCGACGATGACCTCGGCCTTGCCGACGATGTTCTCGGCGGGCAGCAGGCCCACGCCGACGTCGGCGGGCCAGCGGCTGTCCAGCGAGTTGTCGCGGTTGTCGCCCATCATGAAGTACTGGCCCTCGGGCACGACGTAGACGCCCGTGTCGTCCCCGGGCAGGCCCGAGCCGCCGTCGTAGGTCAGGTAGGGCGTGCCGTCGGGGCGGGTTTCGCGCACCTGCAGCACCTGACGGTCCGGGGCGTCGTGATCCTGGACGATGTCGAGCGGGGTCCGTCGGATCGGACGACCGTTGATGAAGACGGTTCCGCCCATGACCTGGACGCGGTCGCCCGGGAGGCCGATCACCCGCTTCACCCAGGTCTGTTGCGGATCGCTGGGGCGGCGGAAGACCACGACGTCGCCACGTTCGGCCTGCCGGCCGAACAGGCGGCCGCCGGGCAGGGGCGGGTTGAGGGGCAGGGACGCCCGGCTCCAGCCGTAGGCGAATTTGGACACCACCACATAGTCGCCGGTCACCAGACCCGGCTCCATCGAGGACGAGGGGATGGTGAAGGGCTGGAACAGGCTGGTCTGGATGACGGTGGCCGCCAGCAGGCCGATGCCGATGACCTTCAGGGTCTCGGTGAGTTCGTGGAGGGATCCGGTGAGCGATCCGGGCGGGGTCTTGGCGTCTTCGGTCATGGGCGCAGGAAAGAGGGTCTGGCGGGAGGCATCAACGCTTGCAGCGTCCGGACGTCCGGAATTCGTGTCCGGACATGAAAAACGCCGGAGCTTTCGCCCCGGCGTTTCCCGATTTCAGCGAACGGGCGCAGATCAGCCGCGCTTCTCGATCGGCACATAGTCGCGCTGCGTCGGGCCGGTGTACAGCTGACGCGGGCGGCCGATCTTCTGGCCCGGGTCGGCCATCATTTCCTGCCACTGGGCGATCCAGCCGACGGTGCGGGCCAGGGCGAACAGCACGGTGAACATGCTGGTCGGGAAGCCCATCGCCGACAGGGTGATGCCGGAATAGAAGTCGACGTTCGGGAACAGCTTGCGCGAGGTGAAATACTCGTCGCTCAGCGCGACCTTCTCCAGCTCCTTGGCGACGACGAACAGCGGGTCGTTCTGGCGGCCGGTCGCTTCCAGGACCTCGTAGGCCGACTGCTGCATGACCTTCGCGCGCGGATCGTAGTTCTTGTACACGCGGTGGCCGAAGCCCATCAGCTTGTACTTGCGGTCCTTCACGCCCTGGATGAACTCCGGGATCTTGTCCGGAGTGCCGATCTCCTGAAGCATGTTGAGCGCCTCCTCGTTGGCGCCGCCGTGCGACGGGCCCCACAGGCAGGCGATGCCGGCGGCGATACAGGCGAACGGATTGGCGCCCGAGGAACCGGCCAGACGGACGGTCGAGGTCGAGGCGTTCTGCTCGTGATCGGCGTGCAGGGTGAAGATGCGGTCCATGGCGCGGACCAGGCGCGGATCGACCTGGTAGTCCTCGGCCGGGACGGCGAAGCACATGCGCAGGAAGTTTTCGGCGTACGACAGGTCGTTGCGCGGCGAAACGAAGGGCTGGCCGATGTGGTATTTGTAGGCGCGGGCCGCGATGGTCGGCATCTTGGCGATCAGACGGATGGCCGAGATGTTGCGCTGCACCGGATCATGGATGTCCAGGCTGTCGTGGTAGAAGGCCGACAGGGCGCCGACGGTGCCGACCATGATGGCCATCGGGTGGGCGTCGCGACGGAAGCCCTCGAAGAAGCGGTCGAACTGCGCATGCAGCATGGTGTGCATGGTGATGCTGTTCTTGAAGGCGTCGTACTGCGCCGCGTTCGGCAGTTCACCGTGCAGCAGCAGGTGGCAGACTTCGATGAAGTTCGAATCCGAGGCCAACTGGTCGATCGGATAGCCGCGGTGCAGCAGCACGCCGGCGTCGCCGTCGATGAAGGTCAGGCCGGACTCGCACGAGGCGGTCGAGGTGAAGCCCGGGTCGAAGGTGAAGGCGTCGGTACCCGCATACAGCTTGCGGATGTCGATGACGTCGGGGCCGGTGGAGCCCGCCAGCACCGGAAGTTCAACGGACTTTCCGGCGTAGTTGAGGGTCGCCGTACCGGCGGGTTTGGCTTGTTCGGTCATTTCAGCCCCTTTGTCAGAACGGTCTCGCGCGGGGAGGCGACGGACCGCGTTTCATTTGTGAACTTCACTTAGTCTTTCGCAGCGCATCATCCAAGCGCCCGAGGCTTTCTTCTCGTCCCAGAGCGGCCAAAGTTTTCGCGATATCGGGCGAAGCGGCCCCGCCGGTCAGGGCCGCGCGGGTCGCCGGACCGATTTTGCCGAAGCCCACGCCTTCCTCTTCGGCGAACGCCTTGAGCTCGCTTTCGAGAGCGAAGACGTCCCAGCTGCCGAACAGATTCAGACGGTCGCGGAGGCGGCCGATCCGCTCGCCGGATTCGCCCGACAGAAGGCCGAGGCCTTTTTCATCGATGGAAAGCGGCCGGGTCTTCAGGGCGAAGGCCGTCTGGTCGGCCAGCTCCAGCGTGGTCTTCGCGCGGTCCTTCACGAACGGCATGGCGCGCAGCAGGCGGGCCTCGTCGTCCGGCGCGAGGGCGTGGCCGCGGGACAGGTGAACGTCCAGGGTCATCTTGGCCAGCCGGTCGTCCTGGGCCAGCCGGATCCAGTGGCTGTTCACGTGGGCCAGCTTGTCGAAGTCCAGCCGCGACGGCGCCTTGCCGATACCTCCCAGATCGAACCAGGCGCGCGCCTGCTCGTCCGAGAACAGTTCGTCGTCGCCGTGGGCCCAGCCGAGGCGGGCCAGATAGTTGCGCATGGCCTCGGGCAGGTAGCCCATCTCGGCGTACTCATGCACCGCCTGCGCCCCGTGCCGCTTGGACAGCTTGGCGCCGTCCGGACCGTGGATCAGCGGGATGTGGGCGAAGGTCGGGCGCGTCCAGCCGAGGGCGTCATAGATCAGGCTCTGGCGGGCGGCGTTGTTCAGGTGATCGTCGCCGCGGATCACATGGGTGACGCCCATGTCGTGGTCGTCGACGACCACGGCAAGATTGTAGGTCGGGGCCCCGTCCGAGCGCAGGATGACCAGGTCGTCCAGGGACGCGGTCTCCCAGCGCACCGTGCCCTGCACCGCGTCCTCCACGACGACGGGGGCGTCCGCCGGGCGGCGGAAGCGGACGGTGTGGGGCTTGAGCAGGTCATCGACGGTCGGCTCGCGATCGCGCCACGGGGACTCGAAGGTTCGGCCTTCGGCCTTGGCCCGATCGCGCAGGGCGGCGGTTTCATCGGCGGTCAGGAAGTCGCGATAGGCGTGGCCGGTCTCGAGCAGCTGCTCAGCCACCTCGCGGTGGCGATCGGCGCGCGAGAACTGGAACACCGGCTCCTCGTCGGCGAACAGCTCCAGCCAGGCCATGCCGTCGAAGATGGCCTTCACCGCCTCGTCGGTGGAGCGCTCCCGGTCGGTGTCCTCGACACGCACGAGAAACTTCCCGTTGTGTCGTCGTGCATACAAATAGTTGAAAAGCGCCGTGCGGGCGCCCCCTATGTGCAGGAAGCCGGTGGGCGAGGGGGCGAAGCGGGTGACGACTTCGGCGGAGGAGGAGGGGGAGGAGGTCATTGCAGGTCGGTCCGATCGGGCCGTCCTTATACCCCCGCTCGCCGCAAAGCCTAGGGTCCGGGACCGGATCGTCGGATTTCTGGAGCGCGAGGTCGCGAGCCAGACCCTGCGCTGGCGGTTGTGGACGCCGGTGGCCTTCGGCGGCGGCTGCGCGACCTATTTCGCCTTCCGGAGCGAACCGTCGGCGTGGCTCCTGCTGCTGGCGGCCGGGCTGCTTTCGGGCGTTTGGCTGATCGCCCGGCGACGGCGTGTGGCGCGGGCGGGGAGCCTGTGCCTGCTGATGCTGGCCAGTTTCGCCCTGGGGCTGGCGGCGGCGAAGCTGAGGACGGACGCGGTCGCCGCGCCGATCGCCCCGGCGCTGGACGGGCCGACGGTGATCGAGGGCTGGGTGGTCGATGTCGACAGCCGGGGGGCGGCGGGTCCGCGGGTGATCGTCGCCCCGGTGCGGATCCGGGGCCTGGCGCCCGAGGCGACGCCCGTCCGCGTCCGCGCCACCGTCAGGGATGCGACGCCGCCCGCGCCGGGCGAGGCGATCCGGCTGTTCGGCATCCTGAACCCGCCGCCCGCGCCGGCCAGCCCCGGCGCCTATGACTTCGGCCGCACAGCCTTCTTCCAGCGGATCGGCGGGGTGGCCTTCAGCCTGGGCGAGACCCGGTCCGCCGTCCTGCCCGAGGCGCCGATGCGGCTCAGGCTGGTGATGAAGGTCAACGCCCTCCGGTTCGATCTGGCGAAACGGATCGTGGCGCGGCAGGGCGAGCGGGCGGGCGGGGTGGCGGCGGCCATGACCACGGGGCAGGAGGCCTGGCTGGACCCGGCCCAGGTCGATGCCATGCGCGATTCCGGGCTGGCGCACATCCTGTCGATCTCCGGTCTGCACATGGCGGTGGTCGGCGGCTTCGCCTTCTTTCTGGCGCGGCTGCTGATCGCCCTGTGGCCGTGGCTGGCGCTCAGGGTCCCGGGCAAGAAGGTGGCGGCGGTCGCGGGTCTGTTGGCGGTGGGGACCTATCTGGTCATCTCTGGCGCGCCGCCCCCGGCCGAGCGGGCGGCGGTGACGGCCTCCATCGCCTTCCTCGCCGTCCTGTTGGACCGGCAGGCGATCACCATGCATGCGCTGGCGGTGGCGGCCTTCGTGGTGCTGGTCCTCCAGCCCGAGGCCGTCGTCACGCCCGGATTCCAGATGTCCTTCGCGGCCACGGCGGCCCTGGTCGCCCTGGTCGAGGCCTGGCCCCGGCGGCCGAAGGAGATTTCCGCGCCCTGGCCGATCCTGGCGGTGCAGCGGACCGGCGCCTGGATCGGGGCGGCGGTGCTCGCCAGCCTCGTCGCGGGGGCGGCGACCGGGCCGTTCGCCATGCAGCATTTCAACCGCTCGGCCATGTACGGGCTGGCGGCGAACCTCGCGACGGTGCCCCTGTCGGACTTCGTCATCATGCCGATGCTGGCGCTGGGCGCCTTGCTGGAGCCCTTGGGACTGGGCGCGCCCTTCCTGTGGCTGGCGTCGCGGGGAATCGAGGCGATGCTTCTGGTCGGCGAGCGGGTGGCGGCCCTGCCCGGCGCGGTGCAGACGATCGCCAGTGCGCCCGGGGCGGCCCTGCCGACGGCCTTTCTGGGCGTCCTGTTCTGCTGCCTGTGGCGCGGTTCGTTGCGATGGCTGGGGTTGCCGCTGGCCTGCGCCGTGCTGATCTGGCCCCGTCCGGCGCCGCCCGACCTGTGGATCGGCGACGGGGGATTGCAGGCGGCGTGGGTCGAGGACGGACGGGCGACGGTGGTGCGGCCCGGCGTGCGGCAGTTTGCGGTCGATGTGTGGACCCGGCGCCAGGGGCTGGAGGCCATGGAGCGTCCGGCGGAAGGGTGGACCTGCGGCCGCTTCTCCTGCGCGCCGGAAGCGTCAGGACCGGTGGCGCTGTGGTGGGGCCGGCGGGCGCCGACGGATGAACAGCTGGACGGGCTGTGTCGATCTGCGCCAGTCGTCAGTGTACGGACGGTCGTGAGCGCCTTGCCGCCATCCTGCGCCGGAACGCTGGTTCTGGACGGGCTCGACTACGCCCGGGGCGGGGCGGTGGAGCTGAAACGCGAAGGACCCGCCGCGGCGAACCGCTGGCGGGCCCTGTGGGTGTCTGACGTGCGCGGCGAGCGGCCGTGGAGCCGCTACGGCGACGCCGCCACCGTCAGTGATAGCGGCGGATGAGGCCGACCAGCTTGCCCTGCACGGCCACCTGATCGGCGCCGTAGATCTTGGTCTCATAGTTGCGGTTGGCGGGCTCCAGCGCGATGGACGCGCCCTTCTTGCGCAGGCGTTTCAGCGTGGCCTGTTCGCCCTCGACCAGGGCCACCACGATCTCGCCCGACGAGCAGTTCTCGGTCGATTTGATGATGACCATGTCGCCGTTGAGGATGCCCGCCTCGATCATCGAGTCGCCCTCGATCTCGAGCAGATAGTGTTCGCCCGAGCCGAGCATGGCTTCCGGCACCGGATAGCGGGCGGTCTCGTGCTCGATGGCGTCAATGGGGGTGCCCGCCGCGATCTTGCCCATCAGGGACAGTTCGCGGGTGTCATTGGCCGGTTCGGCGGCCTTGGGACGGCCGCCGCCCTCGATCACGCCGGGCTTGAAGCCCGCATGGCCGCGCGGCGCGCCGGCGGTGGCCTGTTCCGGCAGCTTCGTGACTTCCAGCGCCCGGGCGCGGTGGGCAAGGCGGCGGATGAAGCCGCGTTCCTCGAGCGCCGTGATCAGGCGGTGGATGCCCGACTTGGACGCCAGATCCAGCGCCTCTTTCATCTCGTCGAACGACGGAGACACGCCGGTCTCCTGAATCCGCTCGTGGATGAACATGAGCAGTTCGTGCTGTTTGCGGGTGAGCATGCAGACCTCGAGGCGAATCCGGTTTCCAGAACGCTAGCGGAACAAACCGCAAACGTCCAGAAACTGTTCCTGAGGTGTTCCGGTTAAGGCAGGGTTACCGAAGCAGCGCCCGCGTCGCCGCCTCCACGTCGTCCTGACGCATCAGGCTTTCGCCGACGAGGATGGCCTGGGCATGGGCGTCCGAGACCCGTTGCACGTCGTCCGGGGTGAAGATGCCGCTTTCGGCGACCAGCAGGGCCTTGACCGGGCTGAGCATGGCGAGGCGTTCGGTGGTCTCCAGATCGACCTCGAAGGTGCGCAGCGAGCGGTTGTTCACCCCCACCAGATCGCCGCCCAGCTTGCAGGCGCGGGCCATCTCGGCTTCGTCGTGGGTCTCGATCAGGGCGTCCATGCCGAAGCGTTCGGCCTCTGACAGCAGTTCGGCGGCGAGCTTGTCGTCGATCATGGCCAGGATGATCAGGATGCAGTCGGCGCCCAGGGCGCGGCTCTCGGCCACCTGCCAGGGGTCGACCAGGAAGTCCTTGCGCAGGCAGGGCAGGGCGACCGCGTCGCGGGCGGCGGCGAGGTAGCTGTCGTCGCCCTGGAAGCTGGGGCCGTCGGTCAGGACGGACAGGCAGGCGGCGCCGCCGCGCTCATAGGCCCTGGCCAGCTCCGGCGGATTGAAGTCGGCGCGGATCAGGCCCTTGGACGGGCTGGCCTTCTTGATCTCGGCGATCAGGGCGGGGCGGCCGGTCTCCTCGACGTGGCGGTCCAGGGCGGCGCGGAAGCCGCGCGGAGCCGAGGCGAGGGCGGCGCGGGCCTCGACGGCGTCCTGCGACAGGGCGGCTTTCCGACCGGCGACGTCCTCGCGCTTGTAGGCGGCGATGCGTTCCAGCACGTCGGTCATGCCGTCTCCTCTTCCTCGATGGGCGTATTGGTGGCCTCGACCAGTTCGGCCAGGGCCCTGGCCGCGCGGCCGTCGTCGATGACAGCGGCGGCCTGAACCGCGCCCTCGGCCAGATCGGCGGCCTTGTCCGCGACCACCAGGGCGGCGGCGGCGTTCAGCAGGACCACGTCGCGATAGGCGCCGGTCGCCCCGTCCAGCAGGGCGCGCAGGGCGGTGGCGTTCTCCTCGGCGTCGCCGCCGCGGATGGCGCTGATGTCGTGGCGGGAAAGGCCCGCGTCCTCGGGCGCGACGGTGAAGCGATGGACGGCGCCGTCCTTCCATTCCGCCACCTCGGTCTCGCCGGTGACGGTCAGTTCGTCGAGGCCCTGACCGTGTACGGTCCAGGCCCGGATCGCGCCCAGACGCCCCAGCACCTCGGCCAGGGGCTCGAGCAGGCGGGGATCATAGACGCCCATGACCTGCCGCTTCGCCTGCGCCGGATTGGACAGGGGGCCCAGGAGGTTGAAGACGGTGCGGAAGCCGATCTCGGCCCGCACCGGCCCGACGTGGCGCATGGCCCCGTGGTAGGTCGGGGCGAACAGGAAGGCGATGCCGGCCTTGTCCAGCGCGCGCAGTTGCTGCGCCTCGCTGGCCTGCAGGTTCACGCCCAGCACCGACAGGACGTCGGACGAGCCGGATTTCGAGCTGAGCGCCCGGTTGCCGTGCTTGGCCACCTTCAGTCCGGCGCCCGCCAGCACAAGGGCCGCGGCGGTGGAGATGTTGTAGGTGTGCTGGCCGTCGCCGCCGGTGCCGCAGGTGTCGATCACCTCCCACGGATGATCCAGCGTCAGGGCCGCCTCGCGCATAGCGGTGGCGAAGGCCGCGATCTCGCCGACGGTCTCGCCGCGGATGCGCAGGGCGGTGACGGCGGCGGCGACCTGGGCCGGAGTCGGCTCGCCGCGCAGACAGGCGGCGAAGAAGGCGTGCGCCTCCGCATCCGACAGCACCTGACCGTCGACCAGTTTGGCGAGGATCGGCTTGACGTCCGCCACGTCAGACCATCGCGGTCCGGCGCACGTTCGCCAGGTCGAGGAAGTTGGCCAGCAGGTCGTGGCCGTGCTCGGTGGCGATCGATTCCGGGTGGAACTGGACGCCGTGGATCGGGCGGGTCCTGTGGGCCAGTCCCATGATCTCGCCGTCGGCGGTCCAGGCGGTGACCTCCAGCACGTCCGGGAGGGTCTCCCGCTTCACGGCCAGCGAATGGTAGCGGGTCGCGGTGAAGGGCGAGGGCAGGCCGCGGAAGACGCTCTTGCCCTCATGCAGGATGGGCGAGGTCTTGCCGTGCATCAGGGCCTTGGCCCGGATCACGTCGCCGCCGAAGGCCTGTCCCATCGACTGGTGGCCCAGGCAGACGCCGAAGATCGGCATGTCCAGCGGCGCGGTGTCGATCAGGGCCAGGCAGATGCCGGCCTCGTTCGGGGTGCACGGGCCCGGCGACAGCAGCACCGCCTCGGGCTTCAGCGCCCAGGCTTCGGCGGCCCTCAGGTCGTCGTTGCGCACGACCTTTGTCTCCGCGCCCAGCTCCGCGAGGTAGTGGACGAGGTTGTAGGTAAAGCTGTCGTAGTTATCGACGACGAGGATCATGGCTCTGCTTCTAGGGACTGGCGGCGGTCAGGCCAAGCACCGAGGGTGCGGTAAGATGACGTTAACCTTGTTGACCCGAATTGGGACGCTTCGACGGGGGAGGCTTCCATGGCCGACGGGATCCAGAAGGCGCGTGCTCTGCTGATGACGCCGGAGGCGGTGGCGACCAGCCCCTGGGCCGCCCTCGGCGCTGCGGCGTTGGCGGCGACGGCGGCGGTGCTGATGGCCGGGGTGGTGATCCTCGGACCGGGCGTCCGCTTCCAGGACGCCCCGCCCGTGTCTCAGGACCTGTTGCCGAACGGATAGCGCCATGCCTCGTCCGCGGCCCGCATCGGGGCGCGGGCCTTGGCCCGGGTCTCCGCATATTCCGCCGCCGGATCGCTGTCCGACACGACGCCGGCGCCGGCCTGGACGTGGATCTGTCCTTCGGTGAACAGGGCGGTGCGCAGGACGATGCAGATGTCCGCCTCGCCGCCCGCCGAGATATAGCCCACGCCGCCGCCGTAGCCGACGCCGCGCTTCACCTCTTCCAGCTCGTCGATGATCTCCATGGCCCGCACCTTGGGCGCGCCCGAGAGGGTGCCCGCCGGCAGCGCGGCCAGCAGGGTGTCGACGGCGTCCAGCTTCGGATCGGCCACGCCCTGCACGTCCGAGACGATGTGCATGACCGAGCTGTAGCGCTCGACCACGAAGCTCTCGGTGACCTCGACGGTGCCCGGCGCGGAGACCCGGCCCACGTCGTTGCGGCCCAGATCGAGCAGCATCAGATGTTCGGCGCGCTCCTTGGGATCGGCCAGCAGTTCAGCTTCCAGCGCCTTGTCGGTTTCCGGCGTCTCGCCGCGGGGGCGGGTGCCCGCCAACGGACGGATGGTCACCCGGCCGTCCTTCAGGCGCACGAGAATTTCCGGGCTCGAACCGGCCAGCTGGAAGTCGCCGAAGTCCAGGAAGAACAGATAGGGTGACGGGTTCTGTCGGCGCAGGGCGCGGTAGAAGGCCAGCGGATCCGCGTCCCAGTCCGCCGAGAACCGGTGGCTGAGCACGACCTGGAAGATGTCGCCGGCGCCGATGTAGTCCTTGGCCCGGGCGACCATCTGGCCGAACGCCGCCTCATCCACCGGAGAGACGAAGGCCGGGCCCGGCGCCTCGACCGGCGCGGGAATGGCGGGCAGGGGTGTCCGCAGGTCCGCCTCGAACCGGTCCAGTCGGGCGACGGCGGCGTCGAAGGCGGACCGGGCGTCCAGGCCGCTGTCCGGATAGGCGGCGGAAACCAGCACGATCTCGTGCTTCACGGAATCGAAGATGCCGACGATGGCCGGGCGGGTCAGGACCGCGTCCGGCAGGTCCAGCGGATCCGGGTTGGGCTCGCCGAGCGGCTCGAGCAGCCGGACCATGTCATAGCCGAACACCCCGAACAGACCCGCGGCCATGGGCGGCAGGTCATCCGGCAGGTCGAAGCGCGAGGCGGCCATCAGGGCCCGCAGCGAGGCGAGCGGATCGTCGCCGTCAGGCGCATACTGACCCGCGGCGATGGCGGCTCCCCCGCGCGCCAGTTCCGGCTTGCGGTCACGACAGCGCCAGACGATGTCCGGCTCCCGGGTGATGATCGAGTAGCGGCCGTTGACGGCGCCGCCCTCGACGGACTCCAGCAGGAAGGCGTGGGCGCGGCCGCGACCCACCTTCAGGAAGGCGGAGACCGGGGTCTCCAGGTCGTCCACCAGGCGGCGGACGACGACCTGCGGCCGGCCCGAGGACCAGCCTTCCCGGAAGGCGGAGAAGACGGCGGAAGAGTCCGCCGACGTCATTGCGCGGGCGCGGGAGTCGCGCCGCCCGGCGCGGCGGGCGCCACTTCCGGCAGGCCGAGGGCGACGCGGGCGCGAGGCTCGCTGAACTGCGCCTTCTGGCTTTCGGCCGCGGCCTTGATCGCCGTCTCGCCGAACCCGTTCAGCGCTTCGCTGGACAGACGACCCTGGTACTGCGCGGCGGCTCCGGCGGCGAGCGTCGGGTTCGGCGCGATGATGCGGTCGGTGCGGCCGATCACGAAGCTGTCGGCGGCCTGTTGCTGCGAGAAGATCTGTCCCGGCGGGGTGCTGAACACGCCGGAGATCACGCCGCGACCGCGGGTCTGGTCCTGCGCGCTGATGGCGGAGCCGGACTGCAGGGTCGCGCCGGCCGAGCGGGCGACGGCGGCGATGTCCTCGCCACCGCGGACACGCGCGGCCAGGGCGTTGGCGTGGTTGGTCAGCAGGCGGGCGTTCTCGCGCGCGGTCCAGGCGCTGGCCAGACGGCTGCGGAAGGTGGCGTCGCTCAGCGGCGGCACGGCGGCGGCGTTGATGCGGTCCAGTCGGATGACGGCATATTCGCCCTGGGCGATCGGCAGGACCTCGCTCTCGGCGTTGGCGGAGAGCTTCCACATCGCTTCCAGCAGTTGGGGCGGCATCTGGAAGTTCGGTTGCACGGGGCTGCGGCCATCGCGCTGGATCGGCGGCAGCGCCAGGGTGCGGGCGCCGACCTGGGCGACAGCGGCGTCCAGCGTCTTGCCGTCCTGACGCGCCTTGTCATAGGCCTCGACCCGTTCATAGACCGCGGCGCGGACATCTTCGGCGCGCAGTTCGTCCACGATCTGGGCGCGGACGGACTCCAGCGTGGCCGGGCTTCCGGGGGTGATGTCCGTCAGCTTGGCGACGACGAAGCCGACGCGGGCCTGGATCGGATCGGAGATCTGGTTGGGGGTCATGCCGAAGACGGCCGCGGCGACGGCCGGGTCGGTGACGGCGCTGCGCGGACGGTCGGTCGAGACCGTCGGCTGGACGTTGTTGGCCTGGGCGACCGCCTCGGGGGTCTGGCCGGCGCGCAGGGCGGCGGCGACACGATCGGCGACGGCCTTGCTGGGCACGGTCAGCGACACGAACGAGCGGGTTTCCGGCTGGGTCAGGGCGTCGCGGCGGAAGTTGAAGCGCTCCTCGATGCGGGCTTCGCTGATTTCCCCGCGCCCGTCGTTCGGGGCGTCGAACAGCACCAGGGTGGCCTGACGGGTCTCCGGAACGCGCAGGTCGTCCTCGTTCTGGCTGATGAAGGTGGTCAGCTGGGCGTCGGTCGGCGCGGCGGTCGTGCCGGCCATCGCCTGGGTCACCTCGAACCAGCGCGCGTCGCGGGTCTGGGTGGCCTGGTTGGCCAGGACCGCGCCATAGATGCGCGGCAGGCGCAGGCCCGCGCCGAGCGCCGAGCCGTAGTGACGGGTCACGATGTTGTCCCGGAAGCGCTGCTCGATGATCGGACCGGTGGTGTTGTTCTCGGCCAGAACCTGCGCATACCGCGTCTCGTCGAAGCGGCCCGTGACCGGGTCGAAGAAGTCCGGCACCTCACGAATCTGGCGCAGCACCAGCTCATTGCCCGGGCGGACGCCGGCGTTCCAGGCCCAGGACATGAAGCCGAGCTTCTGGGCTTCCTGCGTCAGATAGGCGGTCAGGGCGCCGTTGCCGATCAGTTCCTCATAGTCGATGGGGCGCCCCGCGCGCTGCTGGGCCTGTTCGCGCTCGCGATCCAGGTCGGCGCGGAAGGTGGGGGCGTCGATGGTCCGCTCACCGGCCCAGACGACATGCTTGGCGCCGAAACCGCCGAACACATCGCGAAGCTGGGAGCCGCCGGTGATCAGCAGGCCGAGGGCCAGCAGAATGAACAGGCCGGCAGCCCATTTGGACTTGGCGAAGGAGCGGAACGCGGTGAGCATGATCAGTCCTGACGGATGAGCGGCGAGAATGGCCGCTTCGGCCTATAGGGCGTGAGGGGCCAGCACGGCAAGACGATGGCGCCGCTTCCCGCGCCGGGTCTCTTGGCTTGCGCGTCCGGGCCGCCTAGAGAGGCGGCATGAAACAATCCGTGAAGTTGGTTGCCGGCAACTGGAAAATGAACGGCCTGGGCGCGAGCCTGGGCGAGGTGGAGCGTCTGAAGGCCGAACTGGCCGGTCAGGCCGCGACATGCCGGGTGGCCCTGTGTCCGCCCGCCACCCTGGTGGCGCGTATGGCGCAGCTGTGCGACGGCGGGCCGATCGAAGTCGGCGGGCAGGATTGCCGCGCCGAGGCTTCGGGCGCCTACACGGGCGATATCGCCGCCGCCATGTTGAAGGACGCCGGCGCCGGGCTGGTGATTCTGGGCCATTCCGAGCGCCGTCAGGGCTACGGCGAGACCAGCGCCCTGGTGCTGGCCAAGGCCGAGGCGGCGCTGGCGGCGGGGCTGTCGCCGATCGTCTGCGTCGGGGAGACCCTTGAGGAGCGGGAGGCGGGCCGGGCGGTCGAGGTGGTGCGCGGACAGGTGATCCAGTCCTTGCCGCTCGCCCTGGCGGGACATGCGTTCGCGGTGGCCTATGAACCGGTCTGGGCGATCGGCACGGGACTGACGCCCACGCTGGAGCAGATCGAGGAGGTCCATCGGGCCGTGCGCGCCGCGATGATCGAGCGACTGGGCCTCGGTGCGGCGGATCAGCCCATCCTGTACGGCGGTTCGGTCAAGCCGGACAATGCACGCGACATCTTGGCTGTCGCGGAAGTCGGCGGCGCGCTCGTCGGGGGCGCCTCGCTGAAGGCCGCGGACTTCCTGGAAATCATCCGCGCCGCCTGACCCCGGGACCTACCCCGCCCCGCGCCCTATTCCCTCACCCGGTTCTTGATGATAGACGCCGCCGCTTGATCGGCGCGGGTGCGCCACACATATCGGCCGTCATGCTCCAGATCATTCTCCTCGTCGTCATGATCCTCGTCTCGATCGCGCTTGCGGGCGTGGTCCTGCTTCAGCGCTCCGAAGGCGGCGCGCTGGGCATGGGCGGCGGTCCCTCGGGCTTCATGACCGCGCGCGGCGCCGGCAATCTGCTGACGCGGGCGACCTGGATCCTGGCGGCGATCTTCTTCGCCTGCGCCGTTTCCCTGACCATTCTCGGCAACGTCGAGCGCTCGAGCCGCTCGATCGTGGACGCGGACGCCGTGGGTGATCTGGCCACGCCGCCGCCGGCCGCCGGCCAACAGGCGCCCGCGGGCGCCCCGGACGCCGCACCCGCGCAGCCGGCCGCTCCGTCCCTGCAGGATCTGGAATCCAGCCTGTCGGCGACCCCGGCTCCGGCTCCGGCCCAACCCGCGCCGGCTGAATAAGGATGGGCGGGGACGTCTTCCCGCCTTCCTCTCCCGCCCTCAAAGTCTTCGCAGTTCAGGGGCGCGTTTTACGCGCCCCTTCTTCCACATGTTTGCTCGGTCCCCGGTCATCCGGCGGGCCGAATCAGCGGTAAGGTGATCCCCCATGGCCCGTTACGTGTTCATCACTGGCGGCGTGGTTTCCTCCTTGGGAAAAGGCCTCGCTTCCGCCGCTCTCGGCGCGCTTCTGCAAGCGCGCGGCTACAAGGTTCGCCTTCGTAAGCTCGACCCCTATCTGAACGTCGATCCGGGCACGATGAGCCCGTACCAGCACGGCGAGGTCTTCGTGACCGACGACGGGGCCGAGACCGATCTCGACCTCGGCCACTACGAGCGCTTCACCGGCGTCTCGGCCGCGAAATCGGACAACATCACCACCGGCCGCATCTACTCGACCATCCTCGAGAAGGAGCGCCGCGGCGACTATCTGGGCGCGACGGTCCAGGTGATCCCGCACGTCACCGACCAGATCAAATCCTTCTGCCTGAGCCAGGCCCTGACCGACGACGGGGAGGACGTGGATTTCGTGCTGGTCGAGATCGGCGGCACCGTCGGCGACATCGAGGGGCTGCCCTTCTTCGAGGCGATCCGTCAGCTCGGCCAGGACCTGCCGCGCGGCCAGAGCTGTTTCGTGCACCTGACCCTGCTGCCGTTCATCAAGACGGCCGGCGAGATGAAGACCAAGCCGACCCAGCACTCGGTCAAGGAGCTGCGCTCCATCGGCATCCAGCCGGACATCCTGCTGTGCCGCTGCGAGCAGCCGATCCCGGCGGACGAGAAGCGCAAGATCGGCCTGTTCTGCAACGTGCGCGAAAGCGGCGTCATCCAGGCCATGGACTCGGCGGACATCTACGCCGTGCCGCTGGACTATCACCGCGAGGGCCTGGACAGCGAGGTGCTGGCACACTTCGGCATCACCGACGCTCCCGCGCCGGACCTGTCCCGCTGGACCGACATCGTCGACCGTCGACTGAACCCGGACGGCGAGGTCACCGTCGCCGTGGTCGGCAAGTACACGGTGCTGAAGGACGCCTACAAATCCCTGATCGAGGCGCTTCATCACGGCGGTGTCGCCAATCGGGTGAAGGTGAACATCGACTGGGTCGAGGCCGAGACCTTCGAGGGCGACCGGGACGCCTGCAACGCGCGCCTGCAGGGCGCCCACGCCATTCTGGTGCCCGGCGGCTTCGGCGAGCGCGGCTCGGAAGGCAAGATCGAGGCGGCGCGCTTCGCCCGTGAGAACCGCATTCCCTATTTCGGCATCTGCTTCGGCATGCAGATGGCGGTGATCGAGGCGGCGCGGAACCTCGCCGGCTTCCCCAAGGCGTCCTCGACCGAGTTCGGCCCGACGAATGAGCCTGTGGTCGGTCTGATGACCGAGTGGACCCAGGGCAATCAGCGGGTCCTGCGCCAGCAAGGCGGAGACCTGGGCGGCACCATGCGTCTGGGCGCCTATGAGTCCACGCTGAAGCCGGGATCGAGGATCGCGGAGATGTACGGCGCGACCACCATCAGCGAGCGCCACCGGCACCGCTATGAGGTGAACATCAACTACCGCGAGGCGGTGGAGGAGAAGGGCGGCCTGGTCTTCGCCGGCCTGTCGCCGGACGGCGTCCTGCCCGAGACGGTCGAACGTCCGGGCCATCCCTGGTTCATCGGCGTCCAGTATCACCCGGAGTTGAAGAGCCGGCCGTTCGCCCCGCACCCGCTGTTCGCCGGCTTCATCGCCGCGGCGCTGGTGCAGAGCCGGCTGGTCTAGACGCGGGTCCGGCTTTTGCCGGGCGGGGTGGCCAGCCGGAGCTCAAGGCTTTCAAACGGTTGCCTCATCCTGCATCGGACGCAGGTCTGCATGCCCGGACGGGATCGACTGTCGACGAAGATGTGGCCCCTGAGGGCGCAGCGCAGTGCGTTGAACATCGCTGTTCTCCCTTCAGGAGAACCATGTTCTTCAGGCTATCCTGACGCAAGAAAAACAGTAATTTCTTTTAGTTAACGCGCAGAGATTGAGCGTTCGGCTCAGGCGCGCAAGGCGAGAAGGGCGAAGCTGGCCAGCCAGTGCTCGCCCATATAGTCGCCGGTGACATGGGGCAGGGCCGCCTCAAGGTGGGTGGCGGCGGCCTTGCGGGCGACGGCGGCCCGGATGTCGCCGTCCGGCAGGGCCGAGGCGATTTCGCGCCAGCACCAGGCCCGGCTCAGGTTCAGGCCATCGAGATGGGCGATCTTGCCGTCGGACCGGTCGCTGACGCTGGCCGGGCTGAACAGGGTGGCGGGCCGTTGTGATCCGACCCTGGGCAGGAAGGCGTTGAACCAGTCCTGGAAGTCGTGCGGATGCAGGACCCGCCGCATCAGGGCGGCCTCCATAAGGGCGGGTGACAGGAACTCGTCCTGCGACGGCTCCCAGGCCTGGCAGTCGCGGTCCTCCGCGTGCCAGGCCAGGGCCTTCTCCCGGCACAGGGCGGCCAGCACCGGATCATTGGCCTCGGCCCAGTCCAGCGTCAGCCGCAGGGCGAAGGCGGTGTTGTAGTGGGCGCCGACCCGGACCGGATAGGCGGCCAGCGGCAGGTAGGCGTGGAAGCGGTCGGCGAAGGCGCGGGCCAGCGGGCGCAGGATGGCGGCGCGGCGGCGGCCGTCCTCGCTGTCGTGCCGGTCCATCTCCGCCGCCAGCATCAGCAGCCAGCCCCAGCCGTAGGGGCGTTCGAACCCCCGGCTGGACGGCTGCTCGAGGTAGGCGACCTCGGCGGCGACGTTCTCCGGGGTGAACAGCTCATTGGCCAGGGCCCAGATGCGCGGCGCCTCGGGGCTGTCCGGATAGAGCCGCAGCAGGGTGAACAGGGTCCACCATCCGTGGACGCAGGAGTGCCAGTCAAAGCTGCCGAAGAAGATCGGATGCAGGTCGCGCGGACCCTTCACGTCGCGCCGGCCGGTCATCACGTGATCCAGCTTGTTCGGATACTCGCGGGTGACGTGGCCCAGGGCGGCGTTGGCGAAGCGGGAGGCCGTGGCGGCGTCGAGGCTGTGCGTCATCGGGAAACTCAGAAGCGGAAGGCGAGGGCGTACATCAGGACGATGTTGACGAAGAGCAGGATGAGGGCGGTCGGGATCTGGGCCCGGATCACGCCGTTCAGGGCGGCGTTGCGGTCGGGCAACTCCAGCAGGTTGGCGGGCACCACGTTGAAGTTGGCCGCCATGGGCGTCATCAGCGTCCCGCAGAATCCCGCCAGCATGCCGATGGCGCAGACGATGGCCGGGTCGCCGCCGAATTGGCGCACCACGATGGGCAGGCCGATGGCGGCGGTCATCACGGGGAAGGCGGCGAAGGCGTTGCCCATCACCACGGTGAACAGGGCCATGCCGAGGCAGTAGGCGATGACGGCCAGGAGGGGCGTGTTGAGGGGCACGGTCTGGCTGACCAGCTGACCCACCACACCGCCGACATCCGCCGCCAGGAAGACCGCGCCCAGCGAGGCCAGCATCTGGGGCAGAAGACTGGCCCAGCCGATCGAGTCCATCAGCCTGCGGCCCTCCTGCACGGGGGCGAGGACAGGCGGCCGGAACCAGGCCATGGCCGCGAACAGGGCGATCAGGCAGCCGAGGCCCAGCGCGATCAGGGTCGTCTGCTTGTCCGAGATCAGCCAGGCGCCCGCATCCGTGTATTTGGCCAGAAGGGTGCCGCCCACGGCGACCAGGGGGATGATCAGGGCGGGAATGAACAGGGCCGCGCCGTGTCGGGTCGCGCCCTCGCGCCGTTCTTCCGGGGTGGTGGTGGCCGGCCGGCCCACGCCCATCCTGCCGATCGCGCCGACGATGACCAGCGCCACCACCAGCAGGCCGTTGCCCAGGCCGCCCAGCAGGTCGCCGAACAGCAGGGAGGTGGCGATCAGGCCCCAGAACAGGGTGTTGCGGATGCGGGTCGGGTGCGTTCGGTCCATGGCCGTGAAGACCGCGAAGGCCAGGAACATCAGGCCGGTGACGATATAGGCGTGCTGCAGGGTGATCATCGCGCCGCCTCCGCCTCCGATGGGGGCGCGGCCAGATCGCGCTTCAGCGACCGGTCGAACAGCCACAGACGGACGCCGTGCACGATGAAGGCGGCGATGGCCGTGGGGATGGCCCAAAGGGAGATGTGCAGGGCCTCGACCTTGATGCCCGCCTGTTCGAGGAAACCGACCATCAGGACGATGGAGCCGATGGCGATGAAGATGTCCTCGCCGAAGAACAGGCCGATGTTGTCGGTGGCGGCGCTCATGCCACGGATGCGGAAGCGGACCTTGTCGGGCAGGGGGCCATGCTCGGCCTCCGCAGCGCCCTCGGCCATGGGAGCCACCAGCGGCCGCACCATCTGCGGATGCCCGCCCAGCGAGGTCAGGCCCAGCGCCGAGGTGGCCTGCCGCACGAACAGATAGACCAGCAGCAGCCGTCCGGCGGTGGCGGCGCGGACCTCGGCGATCAACTGGCGCGCCTTTTCCTGCAGCCCCGCCCGCTCCAGCACGCCGATGACCGGCAGGATCAGCCAGGTGATGTGGAAGTAGCGGTTGTCGTTGAAGGCGTCCCCGAACCGGCTGAGCGTCGTCACCCCCGCCTCGAACAGGCCGCGGGCGTCCACGCCGCCGCCGACCGCCGCCAGCACGCCTGTCACGACGGCGGCGGCCAGTATCACCAGCAGCGGATTGATCCGGGCGACAAAGCCCGCGACCACGACAGCGATCCCCAGAAGCACCAGCATGGCGTCCCCCTCCTTCCGAACGCGGACAGTCGCGCGGTTCGCGGCCCCGCGAAAGCCCTAGCGCTTTCCGAAACCGCCGCCCCCCGGCGTCTCGATGACGAAGACGTCGCCGGGCGCCATCCGCACCTCCGCCGTCGAGCTCAGAGCCTCCACCGTCCCGTCCGCGCGCTCGATCCGGTTCACACCCACCGCGCCCGATTCGCCCCCCGCCGCGCCGAAGGGCGGGGTGCGGCGGTGGTTGGACAGGATGGCGGCGGTCAGGGGCTCGAGGAACCGCACCCGCCGCACGGCGCCGTCGCCGCCCCGGTTCGCACCCGCGCCGCCCGAGCCGTGGCGGATGGAGAACGCTTCCAGCAGCACGGGGAAGCGCGTCTCCAGCACCTCGGGATCGGTCAGGCGGCTGTTGGTCATGTGGGTCTGCACCGCCGCCGTGCCGTCGAAGTCCGGCCCGGCGCCCGAGCCGCCGGCGATGGTCTCGTAATATTGCCGGGTGGCGTCGCCGAAGGTGAAGTTGTTCATCGTGCCCTGGCTGGCCGCCAGCACGCCCAGGGCGCCGTACAGCGCATCCACGACGGCCTGGCTGGTCTCCACATTTCCGGCCACCACGGCGGCGGGGTAGCGGGGGTTCAGCATCGACCCCTCGGGCACGATCAGGGTCACGGGCTTCAGGCAGCCCTCGTTCAGGGGGATGGCGTCGTCCACCAGGGTCCGGAAGACATAGAGGGTCGCCGCGCGGGTGATCGACAGCGGGGCGTTGAAATTGTTGGGTCGCTGGTCGCTGGTTCCGGTGAAGTCCACGACCGCGCTGCGGGCTTCGGCATCTACGTCGATCCGTACACGGATGATCGCGCCGTCGTCCATCTCGAGTTCGAATGCGCCGGGCTTCAGGACGGCGATGGCGCGGCGGACGGCCTCTTCGGCATTGTCCTGGATATGGCCCATGTAGGCGGCGACGACATCGCGGCTGAACTCGCCGACCATGCGGACCAGTTCGTCGGCGCCCCGGGCGCAGGAGGCGACCTGGGCCTTCAGATCGGCCATGTTCTGATCGACGTTGCGCGACGGGTGGCGACCCGAGGCGAACAGGGCGCGGGTCTCGGCGTCCCGCAGCGTCCCGGCGTCGACCAGCAGGAAGTCGTCGATCAGCACGCCTTCATCCTCAACCGTCTTCGAGGTCGGCGGCATGGAGCCGGGCGTGATGCCGCCGACATCCGCATGGTGCCCGCGCGCGGCGACGAAGAAGGCCGGGGCGTCGTCGGCGTCCAGGAAGACCGGCATGATGACGGTGATGTCCGGCAGGTGGGTGCCCCCATTGTAGGGCGCGTTCAGCATGTAGACGTCGCCGCGCCTCATCCCGCGCCCGTCGCGCGCCTCGCCCCGTGAGGCGATGACCGTGCGGATGCTCTCGCCCATCGAGCCCAGATGCACCGGAATGTGCGGGGCGTTGGCGATCAGGGCGCCGCCCGCGTCGAAGACGGCGCAGGAGAAGTCGAGCCGCTCCTTGATGTTCACCGAATAGGCCGTCGCCCTCAGCGCCTCGCCCATCTGTTCGGCGGCGGCCGTGAAGCGGTTGTTGAACACCTCCAGCAGGATCGGGTCGGCGTGGGTCCCGATGGCCTTGCGGGCGGGCAGGGGAACCGCCCGCGTCAGGATCAGGTTCAGCCCCGCATCCGCTTCGGCGCGCCAGCCCGGCTCGACCACGGTGGTGCCGGTGTCCTCCAGAATGACGGCCGGTCCCTCGATTGCGGCGCCCGGCCCGAAGGCTTCCCGGCGATAGACCGGCGTGTCTCGGCTGGCGCCGGCCATCCAGACCGGGGTGCGCGTGACAACCTCCGGTGCGCGGGCGGACAGGTCGCCGCCGACCTCCGCCGTCTGACCGGACAGCCCGACCGCCTCGGCCTCCAGTGTCTCGACCACCAGCGCCTTGCCCTCGGCGAAGAAGCCGAAGCGGCGGCGGTGCAGGGCCTCGAAGGCGGCGGTCATCTGATCCGTCGAACCGAAGGGCACGGTGAGGGGCGTGTCCGAGCCCGCGAACTTGATCTCGGCCCGCGCGGCCACGGTGATCCGGTCGAGAGCGAAGCCCTGGGCCGTCAGCTCCGCGCGCGCCTGTTCGCCCAGCGTCGCGATCCGCGCGGTCATGTCCGCGTCGGCGCCGGCCTCCAGCGGCATCGCCGCCGTCGCCTGCCGGATGGCCCGCACCTCGGCCAGGCCCATGCCATAGGCCGACAGAACGCCCGCGAAGGGGTGAAGCATCACCGTGGTCATGCCCAGGGCGTCGGCCACCAGACAGGCGTGCTGCCCGCCCGCGCCGCCGAAGCAGTTCAGGGCGTAGCGGGTGACGTCGTAGCCGCGCTGGATCGAGATCGACTTGATCGCCTCGGCCATGTTCTGGACGGCGATGGTGACGAAGCCCTCGGCCAGGGCTTCCGGGGCGGTCGGGCGACCGGTCGCGCGCTCGACCCCGGCGGCCAGTTCGGTGAAGCCCGCGCGGACGGCGTCGGCGTCCAGCGGCTGGTCGGCGCCCGGGCCGAAGACGGCGGGGAAGAAGTCGGGCTTCAGCTTGCCCAGCAGGACATTGCAGTCCGTGACCGTCAGCGGCCCACCCCGGCGATAGGCGCGCGGGCCGGGCACGGCGCCGGCGGACTCCGGTCCGACCCTCAGGCGGGCGCCGTCGAAGCGGCAGATCGAGCCGCCGCCCGCCGCCACCGTATGGATCGACAGCATGGGGGCGCGCAGCCGCACCCCCGCGACCACGGCGTCCGAGGTCCGCTCATACTCACCCGCGAAGTGGGACACGTCGGTGGATGTGCCGCCCATGTCGAAGCCGATGACGCGCCCGAAGCCCGCGGCCCGGGCGGTCTCCGCCATGCCGACCACCCCTCCGGCCGGGCCGGAGAGGATGGCGTCCTTGCCCCGGAAGGCGCCCGCCGCGGTCAGTCCGCCGTTCGACTGCATGAACAACAGGGGTGTGGCGTCGCCGAGGTTATCCCCAACCTTGTCCACATAGGCGCGCAGGATCGGCGACAGGTAGGCGTCGGCGACCGTGGTGTCGCCGCGCCCGATCAGCTTGATCAGCGCGCCGACCTCATGGCTGACCGAGATCTGCTCGAAGCCCAGTTCGCGGGCGATGTCAGCCACCTGTCGCTCATGATCAGTGAAGCGCCAGCCGTGCACCAGGGCGATGGCCACCGACCGGAACCCGGCCTCCCGGGCGGCCATCAGTCCCCGCCTTGTCCCCTCGATATCCACAGGCCTGTCCACAGCTCCGTCGGCGCGGACCCGTTCGTCGATCTCGACCACCCGGTCGTACAACTGGTCGGTCAGGCGGATGTGGCGGGCGAACAGTTCCGGGCGGCTCTGCCAGCCGATGCGCAGGGCGTCGCCGAAGCCGCGGGTTATCGCCAGCACGGTCGGCTCGCCCTTGCGCTCCAGCAGGGCGTTGGTGGCGACGGTGGTGCCCATGCGGACGGTCTCGACCCGTCCGGCGGGCAGGGGGGCGGGCTCGGCGCCCAGCACCCGGCGCACGCCCTCGACGGCGGCGTCGGCGTACTGTTCTGGGTTCACCGACAGAAGCTTGCGGGTGCTCAGGGCGCCGTCGGGCGCGCGGGCGACGACATCGGTGAAGGTGCCGCCCCGGTCGATCCAGAACCGCCACCCGTCCGCCTGTCGCATCGCGCCGTCCCGACTCATCCGGTCATCCTAGCGCTGCAGGCCCAGAGGCCCGAACATCCAGGTCATCCAGACGCCGATGGCCAGAAAGACGCCGAACGGCAGGCGGTCCTGCCCCGACACGGACTTCCTCAGCGCCAGACGCGCCAGCACGAGGCTGAGGCCGGAGGCGGCGGCCCAGAGCAGGACGGACGGCAGGCCGATCCAGCCGACCCAGGTGCCGCCGGCCGCCAGCAGGAAGGGGTCTCCCCCGCCCAGGCCCTCGCGTCCACGCGCGCGCCTGTAGAGCCGGGCCAGCAGCCACAGGCCGACGAAGCCCGCGACCGCGCCGATGGCGGCGGGGACCAGTCCGGTCCCCCCCGGAAGCAGGGCGGCGCCCAGACCGGCCGCGCCGAGCGGCAGGGTCAATTCGTCGGGCAGCCAGAAATGCTCGGCGTCGACCACGGCGATGATCAGCAACATCCAGCCGAGCACGGCGGTGAGCAGGGCGGCCGAGAGCAGGTCCTGCGACGCCGCCGCCCAGCCGCCGAGAGCCGCGGCGGCGAGGCTGAAGGCGAGGACGCGCGGCCAGCGCAGCCGCGGGCGGTCGTCCGGTCCGGCCGGAAGGCGCACGCTGATCCAGGCCAGAAGGAGACCGACCCCGATGCCGGCGGCCGGAAACGCGAGTGTGACGATGACAGGATTCACTCGCTCCCCCGCACGACGGTCCGACTGCTGCGATAGGCGGCCTGATCAACGCCCGCAAGATGATGCCGTCGAACGCTGATTGTGAAGGTTGCGCCGGGTCGGGACGGTCTTTCATCAACCCGAGACGACAACTTCATGGAAGCGATCCGGAACCGTCATGCTTCGGCGGCCCCGCTGTCATATCCGCCGCCTAACCACGGACGGGGCAGGGCGGGGGAAGAGCTTCGTCGGGCCGGACGCATGGGCGCCCGGTCTCACCTGCCGTGAGATTCTTCGGACCAGACACGGTGAAAACGATGAACGGCTTCAAACTGACCACGCTGCTGGCCCTGTCGGCCAGCGCCCTGACCCTGGCGGCCTGCGGCTCCGCTGAAGTCGCTTCGCCGGGCGAGGGCGACTTCGGCGGCGGCACGGGTCCGACCACTCCGCCCGTCACCCCGCCGGTCACCCCGGGCACCCCGGCCGCGGACTGCCCGACCGGCTTCGCCAACGTCGGCCTGGTCGGCGGCGGCACCCTGCGCGCCTGCCAGCTGCCGACCACCATCACCGGCAACCTGACCGTTCCGCTCCGCGCCGGCACCGTCTACTCCATCTCGGGCCGCACCGAAGTCGGCACCGACCGCGGCGCTGATCCGGCCGCGCCGGTCGCCGGTTCGCAACAGGGCATCCTGACCATCGAGGCGGGCGTGCGCCTGTACGGCTCGGGCGGTTCGGACTACCTGCTGGTCAACCGCGGCTCGCAGATCTTCGCCGAGGGTTCGGCGACCAATCCGATCATCTTCACCAGCCGCGCCAACATCGACGGCACCACCACCGAGAACTCGCAAGGCCAGTGGGGCGGCATCGTGCTCGCCGGCCGCGCGCCGACGGCGGTTTGCCCGGTCGGCGTGACCGCGCCGAACATCGCCTGCGTCGGTCAGGTCGAAGGCACCAGCGCCAACTACGGCGGCAACAACGCCTCGGACAACTCGGGTCGTCTGCGCTACGTGCAGATCCGCTACTCGGGCTTCGAGATCTCGCCGAACAACGAGCTTCAGGCCCTGACCCTCGCCGGCGTCGGCAACGGCACCGTGGTTGAATACGTCCAGGCCTACAACAGCTCGGACGACGGCATCGAAATCTTCGGCGGCACCGTCAACCTGAGCCGTATCGTGATCAACGGCGCCGACGATGACGGTCTGGACACCGACACCGGCTGGCGCGGCGGCGCCCAGTTCGGCATCATCACCCAGCGCCCGACGGCCGTGACCAACGGCAGCCGCGGCTTCGAATGGTCGGCCGCCCCGTCGGGGACGACCTTCTACGCCCAGCCCAAGGTCTCGAACTTCACCATCGTCGGCCGCAACGCCGCCGTGGCCGCGGACGCGCTGATCACGCTGAACACCGGCACCCAGCCGACCATCATCAACTCGGTCTTCACCAACCCGACGACCTCGGCCGCGGCCTGCCTGGACATCGACGACGCCCAGACGGTCGCCAACAACCCGGTGTTCCGCTCGGTCTATTTCGCCTGCAATCGCCCGTACGAGAACGACTCGAACGTCAACGCGGCGGCGACCGAGGCTGTGTTCATCACCGCCACCAACGTGAACAACACCGCCGCCGGCGTCTCGACGATGACCGCTCCGGCCGGCGCCACCCTGACGGCCCAGAGCCTGGCCTTCATCAACGGCGCCAACGAAACCGCCGTGACCCCGACCAACGCGCCGGGCGTCTACAGCTGGTTCACCGCGGTGACCTACATCGGCGCCGTGCGCAACGCCGCCGACACCTGGTACCAGGGCTGGACCTGCGGTCTCCAGGCCGGTTCGTCCTGCTGATGACGGATGGGACGGGCGGCGGCTTCCGGGCCGCCGCCCGCCTCGCCGATCCCTTCCGTTGACTCCTTCGAGGCGCAGACCATGAAGACCGTACACATGACCCTCGGCGGGCTGCTGCTCGCCACCACCGCCCTGGTCGCGCCGGGCGCCGCCCTGGCCCAGACCGCCCCGACCGCCCAGACCCCCGCCCAGCAGGCCGAGCCGCACGTCGAGCCGGACAGCGATCTGGGAGAGGTTGTCGTTCTGGGCCGCTACATTCCCCAGCCGAACCGGGAGAGCCCCGAGGTCGCGGCCTTCCTGACCTCCGAGGACCTCGAGCGCACGGGCGACGCCGACGCGGCCCAGGCCCTCGCGCGGGTCACCGGCCTGTCGATCGTCGAAGGTCGCTTCATCTACGTCCGCGGTCTCGGTGAGCGCTATTCCTCGGCCCTGCTGAACGGTTCGCCCCTGCCGAGCCCCGAGCCGCTGCAACGCGTCGTGCCGCTGGACCTCTTCCCGTCGGAAGTGCTCGCGGGCCTGACCGTTCAGAAGACCTATTCGGCCGCCTTCCCGGGCGAGTTCGGCGGCGGCGTCGTTGACCTGCAGACGATCGATACGCCGGCCGCGCCGTTCTTCAGCATGCAGGCCTCGGTCAGCGGCAACACCGAGACGTCCGGCAAGGAGTCGCTGATCTATTACGGCTCGCGGACGGACTTCACGAGCTTCGACGACGGCACCCGGGATGTTCCGGGGGCGCTGCAGCTCGGCTTCAACAGCGGCCAGCGCATCTCGTCCGCCAACTTCACGGCCAACGAACTGCGCCTGATGGGCCAGTCGCTGGTCAACGCGCCGCTGCGTCTGCTGCAACGTGAAACCACGCCGGCGAACTTCGGCCTGCGCTTCATGGGCGGCGCCTCGACCGAAACCGGAATGGGCACCCTGGGCGGCGTGTTCGTCGCCTCGTACGACAACAAATGGACGGGTCGTCGGGGGGATCGCCAGTCGGGCCGGATCGACGCCGGCGCCCTGGTGACCGCCAACGACTTCGATTTCGAGTCGAACCAGAACGACCTGACGCTGAACTTCCTCGGCGCCGTCAGCCTGACCAGCGACACCAGCACGCTGAAGTGGACCAACCTGTTCGTCCGCAACGTCTCCAAGGAAGCCCGCAGCGAGGCCGGCTTCGATGACGCGTCGGGCGGTCAGCGCCGCACCGATCACACCGAATGGTTCGAGCGTCAGCTGTTCTCGACCCAACTGGCCGGCGAGCACACCTTCGGCGCGGCCGGCGAGTGGGAGTTCGACTGGCGGGCGGCCTATGCCGTCACCTCGCGTGACGCGCCGTACGAGAGCCGCTTCGGCTACGGCCAGAACGTGGCCGGCGACTGGATCCACGACATCGAGACGAACGCCATCTCGTTCAGCGAGCTGAACGACGACATCGTCTCGGGCGGCGCGGACATCCACTACACCCTGCCGCTGTCGGACGCCCGCGAGGCCGTCTTCTCGTTCGGGGTCGCCTATTCGGACAACAACCGGGACTCGCAGCAGCGGACCCTGCGCTTCATCGCCCCCAACGGCCTGACGGCGGAACAGCTGGAGTCGCGCGTCGACTATCTGTTCTCGGACGCCAACATCGGGCCGTACCTGCAGATCGAGGAAATCACCGGCACCAACGGCGCCGCCGCGTTCGACGGGCAGCTGACGGTCAAGGCCGCCTACGCCCAGGTCGCCGCGGAGTTCATTCCGCTGGTCAACCTGAACCTGGGCCTGCGCTACGAGCAGGGCGAACAGTCGGTCACGCCGCGCGATCTCTTCGGTGGTTCGACCGGCTTCCTGCCGACCCGGATCGAGGAGGAGTATCTCCTGCCGGCCGGCACGGTGACCTGGAACTTCGCCGAGGACATGCAACTGCGCATCGGTGCGTCGAAGACCATCGGCCGCCCGCAGTTCCGCGAACTGGCGCCGCAGCAGTACACGGACGTCGAAAGCGACCGGACCTTCATCGGCAACCCCTACCTCGTCGACACCGAGATCCTGAACGTCGACGCGCGCTGGGAGTGGTACTTCGCCCGTCAGCAGTATGTGACCGCCGGCCTGTTCTACAAGGACCTCGACAAGCCCATCGAGTCGAGCGTCATCGACCAGGGCTCGTCGATCTCCCAGACCTTCCTGAACGCTCCCAACGCCACGATCATGGGTGCGGAGCTGGAGGTGAAGAAGTATTTCGAGTTCGGTTCGGGCATGGACTTCATCGCCAACAAGCGGTGGCTGGCCCAGGCCAACTACACCTGGTCCGACTCGGAAGTGAACGTCGGCGCGGGTGACACGGTCATCACGCAGAACAGCCTCGGCGTGGCCCAGCCCGCGTCCTTCTACGTGGTCGACGGCAGTCGTCTGCAGGGCCAGTCCGAGCACGTCGTCAACGTGCAGCTGGGCTGGGAAGACGATACGGCCCGGTCGCAGGCGACCCTGATCGCCAACTATGTGTCCGAGCGCACCTCGGCGCGCGGCCGTCCGGGCGAACCCGACCTGATCCAGGAGCCGGGCGTCCAGCTCGACTTCGTCTTCCGCAAGGACTTCGACTACGCCGGGCGCGAGTACGGCGTGTCGGTGGAGCTGCGGAACCTGCTGGGTGAAGAGTTCCTCGAGTATCAGGAACTCGGCAACCGGGTGATCATCAACGGCTATGAACTGGGCGCGAGCGGCTCGATCAGCCTGACCGCCCGCTTCTGATCCCGAAAACAGGGGCCGGCTCCGTGAGGGGCCGGCCCTTTGTCTTTTCGCACTTTTGACGACAAACCGTCTGTATCCGGCGAGGTTGTCATACTTGGTTCGCGGGGTCTTCACCTCGCGGTGAAGCCCGAACCCGGACGATTGGTCTAGGACGCGTTCGGGCCGTCGGGGCCCGTGCCGGGCGTCTGTCGTGATCGCTGTTCTTCGCAACTGGAGCTCGTCGGCCCGCGCCTTCGCGCAGGATGTCGCGTCGCGTCCCGTACGCCTGCGCCCCGTGGTCGAGGGGGTTCTGGTCGCGGTGCTGCTGGTGCAGGGCGGCCGTCTGATCTGGACTGTCGTCGAGCCGCGCCCGGTCGCCTCGATCGGGACGCCCGCCGCCCGGGCGCCGGCGGACCTGACCGTCTTCCAGCGCTTCGACGCCTTCTTCCGCACCGGCGGCCAGTCGAGCATGGCCGAGGACACCGCGACCGGCAGCAGCCAGATGCGCCTTTTCGGCGTCCGCGCCGACGGCGGCGGCGGCGGGTCGGCCATCATCGGACTGGCGGACGGCCGGCAGGTTTCGGTGGGGGTCGGGGAGGAGATCGAGCCGGGCCTGACGCTTCACGCGGTCGGCGCTGATCATGTCGTCCTGTCCCGCAACGGCGCCCTGAGCCGTCTGATCTTCGCCGAAACCCCGATGGGCGCCGCGCCCCCGCCGCCGCCTCCGCCGGGGGACCAGGTCGTCGCCCCGCCCGCGCCGCCTCCCGCGCCGTCCCCGGCCTCGGCCACAGCTGCGGTCGATCCCGCCCAGCTCATGAGCCAGGCGTCGTTGCGTCCGCGCATGCGCGGGCTGGCGGTGAACGGCTTCACAGTGAACGCTTCCGGCGCGGCGCCGGCGCTCGGCGCGGCGGGACTGCAGGCCGGCGACGTGATCCTGGCCGTCAACGGCATCGAACTGAACAGCGCAGGCCGGATCGCGGACCTGCGCCGCAACCTTGCAACCGCCTCCTCCGCCGAAATCCGCTTCGAGCGTGGCGGCGAGGTGCGCTCGACCACCATAAGGACCGCCCGGTGACCCGCATGAGCCGCAATGCCGTCTGCGCCGTTCTGGCCGGGCTGATGATCGCCCAGGGGCCGCTGGCCGTCGCCCCCGCCCTCGCCCAGGCGAATGCGCGCCAGACGCTGAACGTCCAGGGGGCCGACATTCGCGCCTTCATCCAGGACGTGGCCAGGATGACCGGGCGGACCTTCATCGTGGACCCGGCGGTGACCGGTACGGTGACGGTGACCAGCGAACGGGCGTTGTCGCGCTCCGAGCTGTTCGAGGTCTTTCTGTCGACCTTGAGGGCGAACGGGCTTGTGGTCACCCAGACCGGTTCGGGCGCCTATCGCATCAGTCCGGCGCAGGGCGCCGCGCAGGGGCCCGCCACAGTGGGCCGCGAGCGGTTCAGCACCGAGGTGTTCCAGCTGCGCAATATCGACGCCGCCTCGGCCGCCGAGACGATCCGGCCGCTGGTCGGCGCCCAGGGGCAGGTGCTGGCCAATCCCGGCGCCAACAGCGTCGTGGTCGCGGACTTCGCCGACAATCTGGGCCGGATCCGCGCCCTGATCGCCCGCATCGACGTGGATCGCGCCAGCTTCGAGGTGATCACGCTCGAGAACTCGTCCGCCCGTGAGATCGCGGCGGTCCTGCAGTCGGTTCTGGCGCCGCCGGGCGGCCAGCCGGGGCAGGGGATGGTCTCCGTCACCCCGGTCGACAGCTCCAACTCCATCGTCCTGCGCGGCGATGCGGCGGCGGTGGCGCGCGTGCGGCCGCTGGTCGAGGACCTGGACCGTCGCGCCCGCTCGGCCGACGACATCCGCGTCATCTTCCTGGAGCACGCCAACGCCGAGCAACTGCTGCCGGTCCTGCAGCAGATCGTCGGCCAGCCGATCACGCCGGCCCAGTCGAACGCCGCCCCGGCCACGGCGACCGCCGGCGACAGCGCCCCTTCGGCCGCCGCCGCCGTGGCCCCGGCCGCGCCCGGCCAGCGCGCGACCATCGCCCGCTTCCCGGGGGCGAACGCCCTGGTCATCTCCGCCTCGGCCGAGACCCAGCGGACTCTGGCCGAGGTCATCCGCCAGCTGGACCAGCGCCGCCAGCAGGTTCTGATCGAGGCGATCGTCGTGGAGCTCAGCGACACCGCCGTGCGCGAACTGGGCGTCCAGTGGCTGCTGGCCGGCGAGGACGGCGCGCCGATCGGCCTGACGAACTACAGCGACAGCGCCACGCCGCTGTTGCCGATCGCCGGCGGCGCCGCCGCGACCGGTCTGGACGCTGACGACCCGCTGCGCGAGCAACTGCAGAACCTCGCCCTGAACTCCCTCCTCGGCGCCAATGGCTTTGTCGGCGGCGGTGGCGGCACGATCGGCGACGGCCTGTTCGGCTTCATCATCAATGCGGCGAAGACCGACAGCGGCTCCAACCTGCTGCAGACCCCCTCCCTGATGACGCTCGACAACGAGGAGGCGACCATCCTGGTGGGGCAGGAGGTGCCGATCACCACGGGCGAGGCCCTGCTGGACGGCAACTCCAACCCCTTCCGCACCACCCAGCGCCAGGATGTGGGGGTCAAGCTGGTGGTCCGTCCGCAGATCAACGCCGGCGGCTCGATCACCCTGCATCTGCGTCAGGAGGTCTCCAGCATCAACGGGCTGCTGACCGCCTCCAGCAACGATCTGGTGCTGAACAAGCGTGAGCTGGAGACCACCCTTGTGGTCGATGACGGCGACATCGCCGTCGCCGGCGGTCTGCTGGACCAGAACGACCGTCTCGCCATCGACAAGGTGCCGGGACTGGGCGACGTGCCCGTCATCGGGGCCCTGTTCCGCTCGACCAGCCGGCAGCGCGGACGGACCAATCTGATGGTGTTCCTGCGGCCGACCATCGTCCGCTCGACGGCGGATGCGCGGCAACTGAGCGCCGACCGCTGGGGCTATATGCGGGATCAGCAACTGGCCGCCGATCCGACCCGCGAGCCGAGCCTGGACGAGATGCTGCGTGACTACATGCGGGCCCAGCCGCCCGTCGCCCCGTCGCCGGCCATGGTCCCGGGCGAGGTGGTCATCTCGCCCCTGCCGCCCGCCGCGCCCGCGCCGCAGGAGTGATCCGATGATCACCCTCGTCAATCCGACGCTGCCCTACGGTTTCGCCAAGCGGCACGGGGTGATCCTGCTGGATGCGGGCGAGGTCGCGGTCGTGGGGCTGCGCGAGGGCGCCGATCCGTCCGCGCTGATCGAGACCCGCCGCGTTTTGGGTCGCCCCCTCCGGATCGAGCCCCTCCCGCAGGCCGCCTTCGACCGGCAGCTGTCGGAGGTCTATGCGGGCGACCATCTGAGCGCCGCGGACGGCGACGATCTGGCCATGCCCGGCGGGCTGGAGGGTCTGGTGGACGATATCCCGGCCGCCGCCGACCTGCTGGACACCGCCGACGACGCCCCGGTCATCCGCCTGATCAACGGGATCATCGCCGAGGCGGTGCGGACCGGCGCCTCGGACATCCACCTCGAGCCGTTTGAAAGCGCGCTGGTCGTGCGCCTGCGCGTGGACGGCGTCCTGCGCGAGGCCCTGACCCTCAGTCCGCGGATCACCCCGCTGCTCGTGTCGCGGATCAAGGTCATGGCGCGGCTGGACATCGCCGAGAAGCGGATCCCGCAGGACGGGCGCATTCCGCTGGCGTTGGGCGGCAAGACCCTCGACGTCCGGGTGTCGACCCTGCCGTCGAGGGCCGGGGAACGTGTGGTGCTGCGGATCCTCGACAAGGACCAGGCCGGACTGTCGCTCGAGCAGCTGGGCATGGCGCCCGACGCGCTGGAGGCCTTCCGCGCCGCGCTCCGGGAGCCGAACGGGATCATCCTCGTCACCGGACCGACGGGCTCGGGCAAGACGACGTCGCTCTATGCGGGGCTCAGCCTGCTGAACGACGCCACCCGCAACATCCTGACCGTCGAGGATCCGGTCGAATACGCCATCGACGGCATCGGCCAGACGCAGGTGAACACCAAGGTCGGCATGACCTTCGCCGCCGGGCTGCGCGCCATCCTGCGTCAGGACCCGGACGTGGTCATGGTCGGCGAGATCCGCGACGTGGAGACGGCGGGCATCGCGGTGCAGGCCTCGCTGACAGGCCACCTGGTGCTGTCCACGGTGCACACCAACGATGCGGTCGGCGCCGTCACCCGCCTGCGCGACATGGGGATCGAGCCCTTCCTCCTGGCCTCAACCCTGCGGCTGATCGTGGCCCAGCGTCTGGTCCGCCGCCTGTGTGGCGAGTGCCGCACGGCCGAACCCGCCGACAAGGCGACGGCGCGGCTGGCGGGAGTCAGGAAGGGCGACACGGTCTGGCGTCCGCACGGGTGTCCGCACTGCCAGAACACCGGCTATGTCGGCCGGGTGGGCCTGTACGAGACCCTGCGCGCGGATGACCGGGTGCGTCGCCTGATCGCGTCCGAGGCCGGTGAGGACGCCATCGCCGCAGCCGCCTTCGAGGGCGGCGGCGCCCTCGGCCAGCGCGCCCGGGATCTGGTCCTGGCCGGGGTGACCTCCGTCGAGGAGGCGGTGCGCGTCACCCGTCAGGAGACCAGCGAGGCTCATGAGCCGGCCGCCGGCGAGGTCGCGGCCTGATGGCGAGCTTCGACTATGTGGCGGTGGACGCCGGGGGACGCACCGTCTCGGGAACCGTGACGGCCGCGGACGAGCCCGCCGCCCGCGCCCTGCTGGGCAAGCGCCGGCTGATGCCGCTGGAGGTCCTGTCCGCCCGGTCCGGGACCGCCCGCGCCGCCGCGCCCTCGGGAAAGAGGGCGAAGCTCGACGCCCGCACCCTCGCCCTGACCACGCGCCAGCTGGCCACCCTGGTCTCGGTCAGTCCGCTGGAGGAGGCCCTGCGCACCATCGCCCTGCAGGCCGACCGTCCCGCCGTGCGCCGGGTGCTGGAAGGGGTGCATGCGGGGGTGCTGGAAGGACGTCGCCTGTCGGACGCCATGGGCCTGCAGGGGCAGGCCTTCCCGCCGCTGTATCGCGCCATGGTGTCGGCGGGCGAGGCCTCGGGCGCCCTGCAGCCGATCCTGGAGCGTCTCGCCGACGGCCTTGAGCGCGACCAGCAGGTGCGCGGCAAGGTGATCACCGCCCTGGTCTATCCGGCGGTCCTGGCCGTCGTGGCGCTGGGCGTCATCATCGCCCTGATGGCCTTCGTCGTGCCCCGGGTGGTCGACCAGTTCGAGAGCATGCACCAGACCCTGCCCCTGCTGACGCGGGTGGTGATCGGGGTGTCCGGCGGTCTGCGCGACTGGGGCTGGCTGATGATCCTTGCGCTGGCGTCGGGGATCGCGCTGGGCGCGGTCGCCCTGCGCAATCCGGCCATCCGGCTGAGGGCCGACACCCTGTTGCTGAAGCTCCCGCTGGTCGGGCGGCTGACCCGTGACCTGCACGGGGCGAAGATGGCGCGGACGTTGTCCACGATGCTGACCTCGGGCCTGCCGGTTCTGGAGGGGCTGACCATCACCGCCCGCACCATCTCCAACCGGCGCCTGCGTCAGGCGACCGCGACCATGGCGGATGCGGTGAGGGAGGGGGGCGGCCTGTCCGCCGCCATGCGCCGGGCCGACGTCTTCCCGCCGATCCTCGTCTACATGACCGCCTCGGGCGAGAGCAGCGGCCGGCTGGAGCCGATGATGGAGCGCGCCGCCGACTATCTGGAGCGCGAGTTCTCCACCTTCACCGCCGTGATGCTGAGCCTGCTGGAGCCGGCGATCATCGTGGTCATGGGCGGCGTGGTGGCGGTGATCGTCCTGTCGATCCTGCTGCCCATTCTGCAGATCAACACCCTCGCTATGGGTTGAGGAGTAGCTTCGAAATGACTGAGTTCGAAAAGAAAATTGAGCAACGTCGCCTTCGCGCTCAAGCAGCGTCGCGCCGCGCGCGACGCGGTAGCGCCCAAAAGAGAGCGGGTTTTACCCTGGTCGAACTGATGGTGGTCATCGTGATCATCGGCCTGCTGGCGACGGTGGTCGTGATCAACGTCCTGCCCAGCCAGGACAAGGCCATGGTCGGCAAGGCGCGCGCCGACATCGCCACCCTGGAGCAGGCGATCGAGACCTACCGCCTCGACAATCTGGCCTTCCCGGAGAGCCTTGAGGCGCTGGTCAGTGCGCCGGTCGGTCTGGCCAATCCGGACCGCTATCGCCAAGGCGGATACATCCGCCGTCTGCCGAAGGATCCGTGGGGCGCCGACTACCAGTTCAGCCGCCAGAGCCGTCACGGCGGCGCCTTCGACGTCTGGTCCTTCGGCGCCGACGGCCGCGAGGGCGGCGAGGGCAACGACGCCGACATCGGCAATTGGCGGTAGGTGATCCTTGGGGGGCGACGCTCATGATGCGCGCGTTCGCGGCCGGGGCGCCCTGCGTCCCCGGGCCGGGGACGGCCGTGCGTCGGGCGTCCGGGCGGCAAGGGGCGGCTTCACGCTGGTGGAGCTCCTGATGGTGCTGGCCATCATCGGACTGGCGGCCGGGGCGGTGGTCCTGACCCTGCCGTCGCCGACGCCGGCGGTGGCCACCGAGGCCGAGCGTTTCGCCGCCCGTCTGGTCCGCGCCCGCGAGGAGGCCATCCTGACCAACCGTGCGGTCGCCGTGGACGTCGGAGCCGACGGCTACGCCTTCTCGACTTTCGACGGGCGGCAATGGACGCCCCTGGACGACGGCCCGTTCCGCGCCGGATCCTGGGGCGAGGGCGTCACGGTGTCGACCGCCGCCGGCGACCTCCGGATGGTGTTCGATCCGACCGGGGTGGCGGACCCCGCCGACCTGACCCTGGCCCGCGAGGGGCGCCGCCGGACCGTCTCGGTGGACGGCGCCGGGGAGGTGCGGGTCGATGGCTGAGCGAAACGGCTTCACCCTGGTCGAGATGATGGTCGCGCTGGCGGTCTTCAGCCTGGCGGCCATGGCCCTCCTGAACCTTTCCGGAGAAAGCACCCGCTCGGCCCAGCGCGTCGAGACCCGCACCCTCGGCGGCATGGTCGCCGAGAACGTGGCGGTCGAGGCTGCCGTCGCGCCTTCGCTGGGCGAGGGTGAGACAACCGGGCGGTCCGACCTCGGAGGGCGGCGCTGGGCCTGGACCCGCGCGGTCCTGGCGACGGCCGATCCAGATCTTCTGCGCATTGATGTGCGCGTCCGCGACGAGGACGGGCAGGCGGCCGAGCGCACCCTGTTCCGCAGGCGCACTCCATGAGGCGCGCCGGCTTCACCCTTGTGGAGGTGCTGATCTCCCTGCTGATCTTCGCCCTGCTGGCGGCGGCGGGGGCGGCGGTGCTGGCTGTGACCGTGGACAACCGGTTCGCCGTCAAGGAGCAGAGCGACCGCGTCGGCGACCTGCAGCGCATGCGGGCCCTGCTGCGGGCCGACATCGGGCAGGCGACCGGGCGTCGGGCCCGGGGCGCCGCCGGCCGGGCCGCGCCCCAGGCGATGGTCGGCCCCATGACGTCGGCCGATCCCCTGCTGACACTGACCCGCGCCGGCTGGAGCAATCCCGGCGAGCGCGCGCGGCCGTCGCTGCAAAGGGTGGAATACCGGCTGGTCGAGGATCGACTCGAGCGCCGGGTGGCCGAACAGCTGGACGGCGCCCGCGCCGGTCCTCCACAGGTCCTGTACCGGGGTGTGCGCAACGCGACCGTGGCCTTTGTCAGGGACGGGGAGACGGCTCCGGCCTTCACCGCCACCTCTGATCGTCCCTTGCCGGATGCCGTACGGCTGACGATGACGCTGGACGGCTATGGCCCGGTGGAACAGCTGTTTCTGGTGGGGAGTGGTCGATGAAGCGTCGCTCCGGGCGTGAGGGCATGGCCCTGCTGACCGTCCTGCTGCTGGTGGCGGTGATGTCGGCGATCGCTGTCGCCCTGCTGGACGATGTCCGCTTCTCTGTCCGGCGGACGACCAATGTCGAGACCGGCGGGCAGGCCCAGTGGCTGGCCTCCGGCGCCGAGCTGATGGCGCGGGGGCGGATCGGTCGTCTCATGCAGATGGACCCCGTCCGCACGCCGTTGCAGCCGGACTGGAACGGACGGCGCCTCGATTTCCCGATCGAGGATGGCGCGATCAGCGCGACGGTCTCGGACGGTCAGGCCTGCTTCAACCTGAACAGCGTGGTTCTGGGCGTGGGCGAGGATCTCGTCGCCCGTCCCGAGGGCGCGGCCCAGTTCCGGGCGCTCGGACGGGCGGTGGGCGTGCCGGACAGTCGTATGCGCGCCATCGCTGACGCCCTGACCGACTGGCTGGACGCCGACAATGAAGCCCTGCCGCTGGGGGCCGAGGACGGGGCCTATGCAGGCCTGTCCACGCCCTACCGCACCGCCGGGGTCATGATGGCCGAGGTCAGCGAGCTGCGGGCCGTGAAAGGGGTCGATGCGGACGCCTGGCGTCGGCTTCGACCCTACATTTGCGCCCTGCCGACCAGTCAGATGTCGGCCCTGAACGTCAACACCCTGACGCCTGACCAGGCGCCGTTGCTGACCATGCTGACGCTCGGCCGGATCACGCCGCAGCAAGCCCGGGCGGTTATCGCCCGCCGCCCGCGCGACGGCTGGGCGAACGGCGAGGCCTTCTGGGCGCAGCCGGCCCTCTCAAACGTTTTACCCGATGACGAAACTCGCGCGCAGGCCGTTGTGCTGACGCGCTTTTTCCGTCTTCGCGTCGATGTTGACTACGGCGGCGCCCATGCCGTCCGCACCGCCCTGCTGGAGGCCCGCTCCGACGGCGCTGTCCGCACCGTCATCCAGCGATGGACCCCCGAAGAATGAAGCCGACGCGTCTGATCCTGATCCCCGCCCTGGCGGGCGACCCCGCGCCCTATCTGGTGATCGGCGCCGGGGGCTATGTGCTCGAGCGCGGAACCCTGACCGTTGAGGCGGTCGAGGGGCCGGAGCCGATGCGGACGGTCGCCGTGGCGCCCGGCGCCGACGTCCTGATCCGGTGGCTGGAACTGCCGCCCGGAAGCGCGGCGCAGCAGCGGGCCGCCGCCCTGTGGGCGCTCAAGGACGACCTGGCCGCCTCTCCGGACCGGTTGTCGGTCGCGCTGGGGCCCGTGCCGGTCGCCGGAGCGCCTCGACTGGCGGCCCTGGTCAATCCGTCGCTGCTGGACGCCTGGGGAGACTATCTGGCGGGACTGGGCGTACGGGCGGACGCCCTCGTTCCCGATGCACTGACGCTTGGCGAGCCGGAGGACGACAGCCTCACCGCCGTGGCGTTCGGCGGCGCGATCGCCCTGCGGGGCCGGCGCTTCGCCGCCTCGGTGCAGCCGGATCTTGTCGATCTGGTCGCCGCAGGCCGCACGGTCGAGCCGGTCGATGATCCGGCCGCCGTCGAGCGGATGCTGGTGCAGGCGGCGCTCAATCCGCCGATCGACCTGACCCCCGTCCGGATGCGGGAAGCCGCCGGCAATCGTCGCGGCTGGGGCCGGGCTGCGGCCCTGGCGGCGGTCGCGGCGCTGTCGCCGCTGGCGCTGATGATCGCGGCGGCGCCGTTCTCGACGGTGTTGATGGTCTTGCGCGAGACCCCGGCCTTTTCGGCCA